>JAZGHI010000443.1:0-3523 GCA_036480955.1 Candidatus Adiutricales bacterium | reverse complement strand
ACCATGTTCGGATTCGGGGAGAAAAGCGAGAAGCATCTGAGGAATCATCCGGTTCTTAAGGCACTGGCCAAGGAGTTTCTTAAGGACTTGGACTCCGGCCAACAGATTCTGGAACGGGAGTTTTCCGTGACGGCCGAGGACGGCCAATCCATTCCGCTGGCGGTCAGCGCGGCTGTGGTTCAGGCCGGGGCTGAAGGGACGGAAGGGCAGGGGGCCATTTTTATCCTGCGTGATTTAAGGCAGATCAGGGACCTGGAAGAACAGGTTCGTCAGAGTGAAAAGCTGGCCGCCGTAGGACGCCTGGCCGCGGGAGTGGCTCACGAAGTTCGGAATCCGTTGAGTTCGATGCGGGGCCTGGCCCGATTCCTGGCCCGGGATATGGACGAGGCCAGCCGTGAGGCCGAGTATCTCAAAGTGATGGTCGGGGAAATTGACCGGATAAACCGGGTGGTGACCGGTCTGCTTGATTTTGCCAGGCCGCCTCGACCTAAGCTGTCTTCGGTGGACATAAATGATTTACTGCGCCACACATTGGGTCTGGTGACTGACGACGCCCGTCACCAGGGGGTGGATATACTTGAAGAGCTGTCTGAAAATTCCTTGAAGGCCCTGGCCGATCGTGACCAGGCCATCCAGGCCGTCCTTAATGTTCTGCTGAACGGGATCGAGGCCATGCCGGACGGAGGCCTGCTCAAGGTTCGCACTTACACCGACTCAGGGCAGGCCGTCATTAGTATCGAGGACACCGGTCCGGGTGTCGCACCGGAGGACCGTTCTCGGCTGTTCGATCCTTTTTATACTACCAAAAAATCTGGCACGGGTCTTGGTTTGGCCCTGGTGGCCCGGATTATGGAAGCCCATCACGGCCGCGTTGTAGTTGGCGGGCAGGCTGGCCAGGGCTCTGTTTTCTCACTTTATTTTCGCCAGCCAGATACCGAATTTGAGGGGGAAGAATGAGCAAAAACCGGATCATGATTGTGGATGATGACTCGGCCCATCGGCTGTCGCTTAAAGCAAACCTGGAAGAGGCAAGTTTCGAAACCGTTGAAGCGGGGACCGGGGAGGAGGCTCTGGAGCTGGCCGCGTCTCAAAAACTGGACCTCATCCTTCTGGACCTCAGGATGCCGGGAATGGGCGGGCTCGAGGTGCTCCAGCACCTTTTTGAATCTGGACTGCCCGCCCCGGTCATCATTATGACCGCTTACGGATCAATAGACTCCGCTGTTACGGCCTTAAAAATGGGGGCCGAAGATTATTTGACAAAACCTCTGGATACGGACGAGCTTCTCCTAAAAATCGAAAAAGTCTTAAAAATTAGGGACCTTGAGGAGATAAATACCAGGCGTGAGAAGGAACTCGCGGAAAAGTTTGATTTTTCCTCATTAATAGGCCGCAGCCGAGAAATGTTGACCCTGAAGGAGACCTTGGCCCTGGTGGCCCCTTCAGAGGCCACGGCCCTGATTCTAGGCGAGAGCGGCTCAGGCAAAGAACTTGTGGCCGACGCGGTTCATAGGAACAGCCCTCGCAGGTCTGGGCCGTTCGTGGCGGTTAACTGCGCCGCCCTGGCCGAGACACTGCTGGAAAGCGAACTTTTCGGACACGAAAAGGGAGCCTTTACCGGAGCACACCAACGCAAAATCGGCCGTTTTGAACTGGCGGACAAAGGGACTCTGTTTCTGGACGAGGTGGCGGAACTTTCCCTGGCCACCCAGGCCAAGCTCCTGCGTGTTCTGGACACTCAAACATTCGAGAGACTTGGTGGGACTCAGAGCGTAATTGTCGACGTGCGTCTGGTCGCGGCAACCAATCGGGATTTAGAGCTCGAGATAGAGAAAGGCAATTTTCGGAAGGACCTTTATTACAGGATTAACGTGGTTCAAATCGTGGTGCCTAGTTTGCGGGAAAGAGGGTCGGATGAGATTGTCCGTCTGGCGGAGCATTTTTTAGCCGAATCTCTTAAACGCAATAAAAAACCTGTCAAGGATTTCCGGCCCAGGGCGATCAAGTCCATGGTTTCTTACCCGTGGCCGGGCAATGTGAGGGAAATGGTTAACGCCGTTGAAAGGGCTGTTATCCTGGCCAGGGGAGAATACATCGAGCTGGAGGACCTGCCCTTAACCATCCAGACCGGAAAGGACGCGGACCGGCCGGAAGGCGGTTTGTCCGCCGGGCTGACCCTGAAGGAGGTGGAAGCTGAATTGATTCAGCGGACCCTTGAGGAGACTAATGGCAATCGTACAAAGTCCGCGGCCATGTTGGGGATAACCCGCCAGACCTTGCTGAATAAAATCAAAGAATACGGCCTGTGACGCGATAGAAGAGAAACGCGGTTTATCAGGGAACCAGAATATTTAAGGCTTTTTGTTTTATGGTGCAGGTTATGGGAAGCCGGCCGCCGTCATCCCCATCCACTTGGTAGACAGCGTTCGGGGAGGTCGAGGTAATCTTGAGATAATCCCTCACCGGCAGGACGAGATCGGCGGCCTGTGAAAGGTCCATTCCGAATCCTAATCGGGGAACATATCTAAAGACCTGGGGAAGACGCCGGTTAAACAGATATACTTTGGGCACATCGCTTGGCTGAATCTTAAAAAACCTGGCGTATTTCCTCATCTGGCTCAACATGATCTGGAAAAAGGGGCCCTCGATATGTTTTCCATCCACCTCGACTTCTAACTCAGGCCAGGAATACTGCCAGAAAGTCGACCAGGTGGCCTTCACATAATCCCGCATCCGGCTGCCCCACTCTCGGGAAGCGCCCGCGCGTTTAACTACTTCCGCATCGAATCCCGAACTGAAAAACACCACAATCGGATGGTCCTGGGTCCATGGCAAATCAAAAGTTTGGACCTTGCCCTGGGCTATTATTTTGGCCGAACCCCGGATATTCATGGGAATCTTGAGGGAGGAAGCCAGGCAGTTGCCAAAACCGATTGGAACAATACCAAGTGGCCAGCGGCCGCCGGTCTCGACAATGGCCTGGGTGACCAGATTGGCCGTCCCGTCTCCGCCCACGGCCACCACGGCTGAATCCTCCCTGGTCAGGTTTTTAACGGCTTCCTGAGCAATTTCCGGAGAAGATAACAGGATAACTTCGGGATGTATGCCCAGGTCCAGAAAGACTTTTTCGAGCCGCTCCGTTAACTGTTCACCTTTGCCCCGCCCGGCCGAGGGATTTACCAGAATCAGGGCGTTTTTTATGTCTCGAATAGTGATGGCTTGCTCACCTACTTCAGAATGTTATTGGCGATGATCACGCGCATTATCTCGTTGGTGCCTTCATAAATCTGGCAGATTTTCGCGTCCCGCATGTGCCTTTCCATGGGATACTCACGGATGTATCCGTACCCGCCCAATATCTGAATCCCTTCCACGGACGCTCTCATGGCCGCGTCCGAGGCAAAACATTTGGCCATGGCCGCTTCTTTCTCATAAGGCAGGCCGTGGTCTTCGTTGTAGGCGGCTCGAAGAATCAGGAGTTCGGCCGCATCCAATTCCATGGCCATATCGGCCAGTTTGAACT
>JAZGHI010000442.1:0-2631 GCA_036480955.1 Candidatus Adiutricales bacterium | reverse complement strand
GAAAAAAATTATCCTCGGAATATCAAATATATGCCTGCGGCAATTTTTTTCGTCCGCCTCGATCTTGTAAAAAATTCCTCATTTCCGGACAGACACTAGTTAGCGGGTAAATCTTCTTCCTTTAAAAACCAGAACGAAAAAGGATATTACCGATGACTATAAAATGGGATGAAGCAAAAGATGAGGCCCTCGGGTATTTTCAAAAATATCTTCAGATTGACACCACAAATCCGCCCGGAAATGAGGGGCCGGCGGCCGATTTTCTGACGGAAATTCTAAAACGGGAAGGCCTCTCGGTTGAAGCCTTCGAGGCTGAGCCCGGCCGGCCGAGTATCATCTGCCGGCTGAAGGGTGACGGATCCAAAGGGGCCATCGTGCTTCTTCATCACATGGACGTGGTGCCCGTGGAGCGGGAAAAATGGAGCGTGGATCCATTTGGCGGAGACATATCCGACGGATTCATCTGGGGCCGGGGATCGGTGGACATGAAGGGTTTGGGGATTATGGAGCTCATGGCTTTTCTTCTGATCCATCGGCTCGATCGCCCTTTGAAAAGGGAATTGATTTATATGGCCGTACCGGATGAGGAGACAGGCGGAGGTGTAGGGGCCGAGTGGCTGGTCAAGAATCACGCGGACAAATGCCGGGCTGAATTCATGCTCAATGAGGGCGGTGCTGGCTGGAAATTTGGCGGCCGGTCCGGGTTTCATTTCGGTATAGGTGAAAAAGGCCCTCTTTGGCTGCGGGTAAAAACGGAAGGTCCTCCGGGTCACGGCTCGGTCCCTTTGGATGATAACGCCATCCTCCGATTGAACAAGGCCCTGGCCCGTATCGCTGAATACAAACCGCCACTCAGGATCGTGGACGAAATCCGCGGGTATTTGGAGAAGGCCGGTCTCGGCAGGGACATCGATGAGGAGACCCTGGCCGGCCATGAAATCATAACCCTTCCCGCCATGGCGGCCATGTTCCATAACACCATCAGCCTGACCGGTCTCAAGGCCGGGCAGAAAGAAAATGTCATCCCCTCGACCGCCGAGGCCACACTCGACTGCAGATTGCTCCCCGGAGAGGATCAGGCTGATTTCATTAAAACACTCGAAGAAATAATCGGCGACCCCGAAGTGAGGATAGAAACCATAGAGGGATTCGCCGCCTCGAGTTCATCGGCCGACTCAGGGTTTTACCTGGCCATGGAACAGGTTCTGAATGAAGTTTATCCCGGCGTACCAGTCTTCCCGACGATCTCGGCCGGATTCACGGATTCACGCTGTTTCAGGGTGCATGGAACTCAATGCTACGGTCTGCTGCCGCTTCTGGTAGAACGGGACATATTGGCTACAGCCCACGGACACGACGAAAGGCTTCCGCTGGAAGAATTTGAAAAAGGCATCCGGGTCATATTCGAGGTAATCGAGCGGCTGAACCAATAAGCGGCCTTTTTTATAGCCCCCTGAACTTAGTGAGGATGAAGTCATGATCCATGTTCCGCCTAAACCGGGCGTGACGCCGGACCTTAAAAAACACCAGCACGGTTCGCCTTACGAAAATCAGATTGTATGGAAGCCGGATTATTTTTAACTCAGATGAGGAGAGAGGAAAATGGACTACGAAGGCTATAACCTGCTGAAGATTCGGAAGGAACGCGGCGTGGCTTTCGCCACTATCGATAATCCCCCCATGAACCTGCTCACCATTGAACTGGCCGGTGAACTCGGCCGTTTTACCCAGGAAGTGGCCCAGGACGGCGAGGTGCGGGCCGTGGTGTTCGACAGCGCCAACCCGGATTATTTCATCGCCCATTTCGATCTCAATGCCCTGGCCCAATTTCCAGACGAGGCGCCGCCGAGAACAAAGGAACTGGGAGGTTTTAAAGCAACCCATGAGATGCTCCGTACAATGCCCAAAGCGACCATCGCCAGCGTTGAGGGCCGAGCTAGAGGAGGCGGGTGCGAATTTCTCCTCTGCCTCGACATGAGGTTCGGGGCCTTGGGCCAGGCCATATTCAGCCAGCCGGAAGTAGGTCTGGGCATCCTGCCGGGAGGAGGTGGAACTCAGCGGCTGCCAAGATTAATAGGCCGTTCCCGCGCCCTGGAGATCATACTGGGCGGTGACGATATCACGGCGGAAGTGGCCGAACGTTATGGACTCATCAACCGGGCTTTACCCCCGGAAGAGCTGACCCCTTTTGTCAATGACCTGGCCTTCCGGATCGCTTCATTCCCGGCAGAGGCAATCGCCCTCAACAAACAATCAACGCTTAACGCGCTGGAAATGCCTCTGATCGAAGGCCTTTTAGAGGAATCATATTTATTCGGACAACTAGCCGCCTCGTCCACGGCCAAGGGTTTGTATAAAAAAGCGCTGGAAGCCGGCGCTCAAACCTATGAGGGAGAACTGGAATTCGTTAAACTGTACAACAAATTAAAGTAGGCTGAAAAAAGCCGAAAACAAGTAACTACCACCGGCTGTGCCATTGATCTTGTAAAAGGATATCTGCCTGATTTTATTTTAGAATCATCTCCAAAAGAGTTGATGATTTTGAAAGGATTCAAGGGGTTAAGGGTCTAAGGATTCGAGTGAAATGCTTAAGAATTACAGAGATCTGAAAGTTTGGCAAAAGTCATACGG
>JAZGHI010000441.1:0-6571 GCA_036480955.1 Candidatus Adiutricales bacterium | reverse complement strand
TAGCCCGGACAACCTCCTGGGCAAGACTGACCAAATCATCGTCATGGAGCACAACATGGTCCGAGTCCCATCTTAGGCCTCGGCTCAAATGCAGAACGAGTTCCTTTACAAAGGGGAGGAGCGCTGAAATTTTATCTGCCACTGATTCGGTAGGATGAAAATGCCCCATGTCCAGACATAGCAAGACACCGTTACTGACGGCCCACGCCAGGTAAAAATCATAGGAGCCAACGACGTAGCTTTCGGAGCCTATACCGAAAAGTTTGCCTTCCACACTGTCTTTCAACTCTTCCTGAGGATATTTTACGCTGAAAATCCTATCAAGGCTTGTAAGAAGCAGTTCCCTATGAGCCAGGCGGGTAACGGTCAAATCCTTTGAACCGTCCGGAATCCAAAGATTGTGAAGACAAGGGCTACCCAGTTCCCGGCCTATCCAGGCGCCAATCTCCCGGCATCGGATCACGTGTTCCCGCCAGAACCGGCGGATACCCTCTTCATTGCTGCTCAGGGTAAAATTGGATTCAGCCAGGGGATGTGAAAAAAGGGTTGCGTTGAAATCTAGCCCTATCCTGTTCTTTCCCGCCCAATCGACCCAGCTTCTAAAATGCTCTTTTTCTATCCGGTCCCGATCTACAAGTTTCCCGTCAAAATCCCCGTAACTGGCATGAAGGTTTAATCTATGGCTGCCGGGAATCAGGGAGAAGGCGAATTCAAGGTCCTCCCTGAGTTCCTCGACGGTTCGGGGCTTTCCAGGGTAGTTACCGGTCGCGAGAATACCGCCGCCGGTGAGGACTGCGTCAGAAGTCTCGAAACCGCCCACATCATCACCCTGCCAGCATGGGAGGGAAATATGGACCTCTTCTAGAGAGTTCATCGCGGTTTCTACGTCTACTCCCAGTTCTCCATACCGCTCTTTGGCCAAATCGAGATTCTTTTCCAGTGAATGACGGGCCATTTTTATCCCTCGACTAGTATTCAAAAGCTTCAAATTCGTAAAATCCGGAACTGACCTTGAAACGGACAAAATCTTGTTCGGCTTCGACCGGGATTATACCCGGGACAGAGTCCGCCCCTTCCTCCGCAGGCCAGATGGTAGTTCCACTCTCTTTGATCCTCGTCTTTTCCCCAAACGCGGGAACACACACCTCGGCTGAAATATTGACCGGTATACTGATTACTATCCTTACCCTGTCGCCTAATTTCTCCCAGGATACGGCAATCTCCCCGCGAACGGTTTTCAGGGCCGCTGAGGCGTCGGTCAAGTCACCGAGGAGGTGCGGCCTGATACCAACCTTCTTCCAACCGGGCTCCAGGGGCACAATACCGGCGATGGTTCTGTAGAACCAGGCGTCAATAGAGCCCAGCATGATGTGATTGTGTGAGTTCATGCCACCGCCCTCGAGCTTTTCCCAACGCTCCCAAAGGGTGGTAGCGCCTTCCTCGATCATATATCCCCAGCTCGGGAAGGTTTTCTGTGTGGCGACTTTAAAAGCTGCTTCTGCCTCATTGTTTTCGGTCAGGACATCGAAAATATAGCGCGTTCCTACAATGCCCGTATCCAGATGGCTGTCACTTTGTACGACCACGGCCCTCTTAAGAAGCCTTAACGCCCTGTCTTTCTGATCCTCGGGCACCATGTCCAGGTAAAGAGGCAGGGCCTGGGATGTCTGACTGAGAAACGCACGAGTGAGCTGTCCGTTTGTGACCGTCGCGTATCGTCCGTTGTTCAAAAATTCACCGTTGAAGGCTTTCTTAATTTCCCTGGCCCGGCTGTTTAACTCCCTGCATTCATCTTCTCGTCCAATGGCTTCCGCGATACGGGAAAGTAGGAGTGTATCGTGGTAAAAGTACCAGGTTGAGGTCAATTCCACAGGCGTATTCTTGGGCAGGACGGATCCAGGGGGACACCAATCACCATATTTCCCCAAGGTCTTGATGATGAGACCATCCGAACTCTCTTTCAGAAAATCCACGTAGCGTTTCATGGTTTCAAAATGCTCTTCGAGAATCCGTGTGCTGCCGGTAAAGAGATAGCAGTACCAGGCGATAGTGATGTAGGCGCTCCCCCAGGCGGGGTCCGCCGGATAAATGCTCCAATAAGGGGGTATTACATCCGACAGGCTGCCGTCCTCCTTCTGGGCCACTCGTATATCGTTCAGATATTTGAAAAAGAAAGGGGCCATCTGGAAATTATAAAAAGCCTCCTCCGCAACCAACTGAATATCACCCATCCAGCCCATGCGTTCCCCGCGCTGGGGACAATCCGTGGGAACACTCGTGAGATTCGAGAGCTGCCCCCAGTAGATGTTCTGATGAAGGGTATTTAGCAGCTGATTGGAGCAATGAAAGTCCCCGATTTTTTCCACGTCGGTATGGAGAAAAACACCTTCCATATTCTCCAAGGTCGGAACCCCGGGGAACCCGGTTAATTCAACGTATCTGAATCCATGGTAAGTGAACCGGGGTTCGAAAAATTCTTCACCTTCACCTTTCAGGATATAGACGTCAGTTGCTTCTATGCCTCCTAAAGCATCAATATTCAGCATCCGGTTTTCATCGAGCAGTTCGGAAAATTTCAGTCTGACCTCTGTGCCGGCCGGTCCTTTTACTTTGAGACGAGCCCATCCGGAGAAATTCTGGCCAAAGTCGTAGATAAACACACCCGGTTTTGGACGAAAAAGGGTTTCCGGTTTTAAGATTTGAGAGGAACGAATAGGCGGCATCAATTGGGAAACCAGGGGCGGGCCCTGCACGGTCTCTACCTGCTCCCAGGCGGAATTATCGAAATCAGCATTGTCCCAGCCGGGCATCTCCATCCTGGCGTCGTACCTCTCACCGTAGTAAATGCCGTTTTCCATAATCGGACCGGGTGATGCCTCCCATTGTTCATCCGTAATCACAGTTTCTTTTTCACCGTTTTCATATTCAACCAAAAGCTGGCAAATACCTTTCGGCTCACTAAACCCGTAGGCTTCTATATGCCTGCCGTTTCCTAGAATAAGGCCCAGGGTATTTTCACCGGGTTTCAATAATTGGGTAACATCAAAAGTGGAATAAAGGGCGATATGGTCATAGTCAGTCTGACCGGGATCAAGGAGATGATCGCCCACTTTCCGGCCGTTAAGGCTCAATTCGTAGTAACCGAGTCCGCTCACATGGACGAAGGAATTTCGAACGTTTTTCTTGATTTTAAACGTTTTTCTCAAGTAGATGGCGTGATACTGCCGAGAATTTCTGTCGATGCCATTCAGTAATCTGTTTATGGTCGAGGTGAAGCTGGCGGGTTTCTTCATGGTAATCCATTGTGCCTTCCAGTCGTCAGAGATCAAAAACCCGGTGACGAAAAATGACACCTCGCTATAGGCACTTTCCGATCCGTTATTATCCCACCAGCGTACGCGCCAGTAGTAGCGGGTGCTGCCCTGCAACTGGGTTCCATTATAGGCAACGTTTACCGTTGCCTCCGATTCTATTCGGCCGCTGTCCCAAACCGAACCAGCTTCATCTTGGATTTCGTCCCAATCGGCTGACACCAGAACCTGGTAAGCCTCTTGTGCCTGCCCTCTTTCAGAATGATTGAGCTGCCAGGAGAAGCAGGGAAGGTGTGTATCCACACCCTGGGGGCGTTCGAGATATTCACATCTTAATTTAACGGGCCGCGGTATAGACATAGGTGAGCTTCCTGTCATATCTGGTAAGGTAATAGAGCTTAAAAAAATTTCCCGTTGAGGAAAAGGTTTCGTGTAACGGATTAAGTGTTGAGTTCTAGTTGTGCTGGTACGGAACTCTCGCGCGGTACCTTAATCTGACAGAAGTTAATTCGTCCGGCTGTCTATTCCACCTGGCTCTTAGCCATAAGTCTTTCCAGAGCCAGGCGCAGGGATTTCCGGCCCTCTGTCAGCTGCGTGTGTTTGGGCGGCGAGGATCCCAGCCATCTCCACAGAGAAATATTCGAGGCCGGACCTTCCCTTTCGATGACGTCCCTGATTTTGATAATTCGAGGCCCGGCGTTCACTACCAGGCGGCCGATTATATGGGAATACCGTACCTTCTTTATTTCGTCCGCGGGCACGAATAACTTCTCTATGGGAGAAGTAAGGACCAAACCATCCGGTGCAATTTCCATGTAATAATCTTCATTGTTTTTGATCCACTTGAAGTAAATCAACCCCGTCCAGAACGGAATCAGCAATACCAGAAGCAGACCGCCGGCCTCGATCGCCAGCGTCAGATAAAATACGGCGCTCTCCAGGACGAGTCTCAAAAGAGAAGACGCCTGAAGGACTTCATTTCGATATTGTTCGATGAACCAGGGTGACAGCTTATAGAAACCATAAGCCAGAATCGCGCCCTGTATTAGGAGAAGGACCGCCAGTTTACTCCCGGCCCAACGCCTCCGCGAGAGATAATAACTCTGACCGGTGGGCGGTTCAAGCCAGCGGGTTCCTCTCATGGCCGAATTGATGTGGTAGCCCAACCCATCGAAAAGCGTATACATGACCGGAACAACTACCAGGGTTAATAGCGTGGCAAAGGCGATGCCGAAAATAATGACCACGCCCAACCCCTCCCACATCTTGTCAGTCAGGGTCAGGGTCAAGAGGCCCCCGATAGTGGTCAAGGTGGTCGAGATTATGGGTCGCAGCCGCTGCTGTCCCGCGGCGATGATACCTTCAAAAAGGCCCATTCCCTCCCGGCGCTTCCGATTTATACAATCAACCAGAACAATGGAGTCATTAACCACGATACCGGTCAAGCCTACGAGCCCGATAAAACTGAGCACCGAGAAATTGTTGCCGGTCACCAGCAGGCCGACCATAGCGCCTATAGCTGAAAGGGGCAGGGCGGTCATAATAGCGAAGGGTTGGTAAAATGAGTTGAATTGAGCCACCAGGATGGTCAGAATCAAGATGAAAGCGACTAGGTAGGCCAGTTTGAGGCTGGCGAAAGATTCCTGGGTCTCCATGAAATCACCGGCGTAGGAGATTTCATACCCTGGGGGTAATTTATAATCTTTTAGTTTCTCTCTGAGCTCCACGGTAATGTCCACCGCCGATCGGCCACGGTTCTGACCTGAGATAGTGACCACGCGCCGGCGGTCGATGTGGTTCAGAATGTTAACTCCGGGCCCCAGGGTCACGGTGGCAAAACTCGACAATGGAACCAGTGTACCGGTGATCGAGCGAACGTGGATTTTATCCAGCATCTCAACACTGGTCCTCGATTCGGGAGAGAGTTTGACTACCAGGTCATAACTTTTTGAAACATCTTCCTCATCTCGAAATTCTCTAATTTTCAGGCCCGCCGTAGCGCCCCGCACGGCCAGGGAAACCGAAGCCAGAGGTACGGCCAGGGTGGCAGCCTTGGCCCTATCAATTATTACCCTCAGTTCGGGCGCGGCATTGGTAAAATTATCCCTGATCTCGACCGCCCCGGGGATACTGCCCAAAATTTCCTGAATATCGCTGCTGATCCGGCTTAATGTATCCAGATTATTGCCAAAAAGTTTGAGGTTGATGGGCGCGCCGGTCGGGGGTCCCTGTTGAAGGATTCTGAATCTGACTTTGGCCCCGGGTATGGCCTCGAGCATTCCCCGGATTCGATCTTTTATCTCCTTCTGCGGAGGCCGTTTGTGTTCCTTTACATCCAGCAGTTCTATGGTCACTTGGGCAAAGTCGGATTGGGTTCCTCCGAAAGAAACCTCGGTGGCGCTTTGGCCCTGATACCCGACCGTGGCTACAGTCTGAACCGCTTCCGGTATGTAAGCCTTGACGATCTCCTCCACCTTCAAGGCAATCTCGTTGGTGACGGTCACGTCTGTCCCGGGTGGTGTGTTGACCGTGACATACACGTAATCGAAATCCACCTCAGGAAATAATTCTGTCTTGACCAATTTCAAACCAAAGGCCGCCGCCACGCCCGCCATACCCAGAATCACGATCATCACCATGACCAGGCGGTGGTTCAATGCCTGGGTCAATAACCGGACATACAACTTCTTCAGACGCTTCAGGTCTTCTTCCGGTCTTCTGATTTTACCCTTTCTGACCGTCTGTTTCATAAATCGGGACAACATGATGGGATTCGAGACCAGGGCCACCAGGAGGGAGGAAAAGAGAGCAATGGCCACTGTCTTTGGCATTATCTCTACGAATTTTCCCATAATACCGCTCATTAGCAGCAAAGGTAAAAAGGCGGAAATGGTGGTCAGGGTGGCTGAAATGACCGGCAGGGCCACCTCGGACACCCCGTCTATAACGGCGGTTAACCGATCTTTGCCTAACTGGAAGTGGTAGTAAGCGCTTTCGACCACGATGATGGCGTTATCTACCAGAAGACCGATGCACAGGACCAGTGAGAATCGGACCATATCGTTGTTGCTAATGCCCATTATTTTGAGCAGGATGAAGGCTATCAGCAGGGAAAGCGGGATAGCGAAAGAGGTTATAATCGAATTCCGAATCCCCATGGCGAAAAAAAGAACCAGAATGACTACCACCAGGCCTGATAAGGCCGAGTTGGTCATGGCCTCAAATCCTTGCTTGATGAATTTCGACTGATCGGCCGTCAC
>JAZGHI010000440.1:0-2033 GCA_036480955.1 Candidatus Adiutricales bacterium | reverse complement strand
TAGGCCGTTCCCTTGTTTTTCTATGGCTTGAATTGTAAAGAGCTAGTTTTAGCCGGATGAATTGATACCCAACCATCTCGTCTGAATCAAATTACAGCATTCGTTTCCCGTCGGTGGAGTAGATGATCTGTTCGTCCACTCTCTCCCGCTGGATCAGGCCCAGACCCTCCAGATATCTCAGGTGGGCGATGGTCTCCCCGGTGGCGAACCATTTTTGAGAAACCGGGAAATGTTCCCAGGACTTGGCCTTAATGTCCCATTTCATTTCCGCCGCTGTCTGGTACGCGTTCTTTTTGCCCCTGGCCAGGATGGTTATAACTTCATTAGCCCTGACGCGGTGGTGTTCGAGCAGTTCGTTAATTCTTTTCTTTCCGTCCTGGATAATGGTTCTGTGCCCCGGCAGTATCACTTTCATTTCCAGGGCCAGAACTTTTTTAAGGCTCTTGATGTAATTGTCGAGAGGATCCTGATCGTCCGACCAGGCCTGAATGTTCGGCGTTATATCTCCCAGGACGTGGTCTCCGGCGAAGAGAATTTTTTTTTCGGGTTCATACAGACAGACGTGGCCGTTTGAATGGCCGGGTGTTTCGATGGCCCGGAGAGAATAATCACCCACGCTGAGCGTGTCCCCTTCATGTAAGATAGTGAATTTCATCATGGCCTGGGGGCCATATTTGACGCCGGGGTGGTTGGAAAGGGCCGCGTCAAGTTCGGTTTCCGGAAAACCGCTGGCGCCGGCGTAGTCTCCCATGGAGCCCCAACCCGTGCCGGTTCTCATGGGTTGTGCGTCGGCCGCGCCCATATAAACCTTGGCACCCTCTCTTATCAGTGTGGCCACCAGACCCAGATGGTCGGCATGCAGATGGGTCACCATGAAATCGGTTTTTTCAAGGTCTATCTTCAATTCGTCCAGTCCCCCCTGCAAAACCTCGATGCACTCCGGCCGGTTCATCCCGGTATCGATGATAAGGTTGCGCTTAGCAGAAGTCAGCACGTAAGAATTGATTTCTTTGAGTGGATTCCGGGGGAGAGGAACGACGATCCGGTAAACGTCTGGTAATACTTCTTCCATAGATTGCTCCTGATATTTTTTAAACTTAAAACTTGCGGGTTTCCAGAAAATATTTGATTGGCCGAGAACATATCCTTAGCCGCGTTTCGGGGTTAGAAAGTACAGGTTCCTGTCAGGTCCGTCAACCTTATTAAAGCCTTCCGACCGTCGGTCCGTGTATAAGATCCGGTCTGGATAAAAATCTGATAAATAAGATTATCTCTAATTAAGCCGGTTAAAAAAATAATTGGCTTACATATCTTACGGCCAGGGTAAAGAGCACCACGGCCAGAACAGTTTTGATAAATCGGGCCGGTACAAATCTCTGAAAACGCGCTCCCAAATAGATTCCAGCCAGGCCGCCCAGCCCGAAAGAGGCCCCCAACAGCCAATCCGGGGTCACGGACAGGTCCGAGGCGGTAAAAAGGGGCACAATCAATTGGTAGAAAACCACTCCAAAAATTGACGCGAGGAAGGTCGCTCCCAGTGCCGCTCCGGCGATGGTATAAACGGGAAGCCCGAAAAAAGTCACAAAAAAAGGCGCCAGTATGGCTCCCCCCCCTATGCCGTAAGCGCCGCCCACGATTCCCACCAGGAAAGAAATGCTGCCCACGCCCAACGTAGAAAAAGTGAAGGTTTCACCATAGAATTCATAAGATGTTTTTTTGAGAGAAATTTCGAGTGTTTTTACCGTGGCTTCGGGCGGGAGTCCCGAGGAGAGCCGGATCTTCTTCTGCCTGCGGGCTTCACGAATCCTTTGATTGAATTTAGCCTCGAGGGCCTTGCTTTCAGGACTGGCTTCTTTCCCCCGACCTAGCAGGTCATAAATAAGACGGAGACCGATATATAATAGAACCAGGCCCACAAAAAATTTAAAGGTCCGGGGGTCGGGAAAGTATTTCACTCTCAAAACAGCGCCGATAGACATTCCCGGAAGCGTACCTATCACCACGAGCCAGAACAAAGGCCAGGCCATCCTGCC
>JAZGHI010000439.1:0-8046 GCA_036480955.1 Candidatus Adiutricales bacterium | reverse complement strand
ATCAATGTACATCCTGGACAACCTCCTTAAGAAAGTAATACTTTCAGACGAACTATGGTTTCCTTGCAGGGCGACCGCGAGGGTCGCCCCTACGTTTTTCCGGCCAGCCGCACCTGGATTATTTTTTGAAACACAAACACCTCACATTTACCCGCCGCCGTGGGCGGCTGCCCGTTTATGAGGCCTCCGAATATTTTTTATCGACCTGAAGTGAAAAAGGACTGAACCGGGTACGGCGATCGTAAACATCCAACCCTTCTTTCCGTTTCAAAAATCCCACCACGGCATAAGTCAGCGGGGTCGCCGCGGCCTCGTAAGCCGATTTAACCAACCACTGGGTAATTATGGTTTCCACCAAATCAGCCCCGGACATGGTCCAGGCAAAGGCCAGGGTAATGAAAATAGCGGAATCGAGCGCCTGTCCGGCCAGGGTCGAACCGATAGTCCGGGCCCAAAGGTAGCGGCCTTTGGTGGCAATCTTCATCCTGGCCAGTATGGCCGAGTTCACGAACTCTCCCACCAGGTAAGCCAGAAACGAGGCCGTCAGCAAACGCGGCGCGTACCCCAGTATACGTTCGTAGCTTTCCTGGCCGTCCCAGAATGAAGCCGCCGGAAGGGCCTGACCCACGGATAGAGCCAGAACCGCTACCAGGTTGCAGAAAAATCCCAACCATATTGCCCGGCGGGCGTGCTGGAAACCGTAGACCTCGGTCAGGACATCGCCCACTATGTAGCTTATAGGAAAAATTATGATGGCCGCCGGTAAAATAAGTCCGAAAACATCGATAAGCTTGACGGCCATTATATTGGCGGTGATAAGGCAGGTGATAAAGATGCCTACTACGAGCACGTACCAGGCTGAAATCTCTATAGTTCCGGTTTGATTCCGCTTTGGATCAGGTGTCGTCATTTTCCGGGTCTTCATTATGCGCGGCGCGCACGTTTATGGATATCCCCCCGCGCGAGGTAAAATCGGCCATAACCTCCATCCAGGAAGGTTCGCATACAGCCACCAGGTCATCCAGGATTTTATTTGTAATCGTTTCCACAAAGGCCTGATACTGTCTATAGGCGAAGAGATAGAGTTTGAGCGACTTGGATTCCAAGCAAGTTTCGCCTGGAACGTAGTTTATCTCGATGGTGGCAAAATCAGGCTGCCCGGTGACAGGGCACAGACTGGTAAACTCACGAGTAAAAAATTGAATGTTATAATTTCTCCCCGGATAACGGTTGGGAAACGTATCCAGAATCTCAACCGAGGGTTCATCGTACTTAATTTCTGTCTTCGATTGGCCCAGGTGCTTCGGAGAATACATTTCGTCCATACTTAAATCTCCTATCAAAAATTCGATACTACCATCACGGAAAGACAGGTTCAAGCCCGAATGCGGGCGAGTACAACGGGCGAATCTCGATTCACCCCTACATCCGCGATTGATCACATGCAATCGGGTGATCGTGGTCTGCCCCGCTATACTCGTCCCACCTTTATCTCTCCTGCCATGGGCAGGCAGGGCCTGCGGCAATCCTTTTTTCCTTCTGTCTCCTCCAGGTGTGTTCAGGTTAGATGAGTAAAGACCTTCACGACGAAGCAGGACTCCGATTTGGCCAGGTTTATGGCAGGTTTCCGCCTCTGCAGGCAGGCGAAGTTTGTATCGGGCGGCAATTAAATGGAAGACAGGTGCTGTATCTTGTGGTTATGAGCAGCGGTCTAAAACCATCGAATACGTGCATACGAAAAAAGTCGGGCCCTGTCGACCCCCCGTTACATACTACCGTAGGTATTGTTTAAAACACATAAAAAGTGGGGGGCAGGCGGGGATTGGGGCTGCACCGAAGGTGTTTTGGGCAGTTCTGATTCGATTTTCTGCTTTAAACAAAGGAAAATCGATCAAAAACTGGCAAACCGGCACGTTGGATCGATTATTGGGAGCGGTCGCCACATAATCTGAATTTACTTTAAAAACCAGCTCGATTGGTATACAATTTCGGGAAAATATCTCGGCGGAGGGAAAAATGAGCAAACAGGTTTATAAGGACTTGTTGGGAGTCATGCAGAAACGCGGCGGAGGTTATCCAGGTATGGATATCCCGGAATTTTATGCCATGGTCGAGGAGCTTTTCACTCCGGAGCAGGCTGAAGTTAACAATGCCATGCCGGCTCATCCGACCACTGCCAAGGCCATGGCTGAAGCTATGGGGCGGAATGAAACTGAAATGAAGCAAATCCTGGAAAGCATGGGTGACGCTGGTTTGTGTACAACCTTTAATACAGGCGATGAAATGTTATACATTGCCACGCGTTTCATGATTGGCATCCTGGAGTTTCAGTTTTCGCCGGGCGGAACTTCGGAAAGGGATAAAAAAATTGCCCGGCTTATCCATGATTACAAGCGAGCCTGTAATAAAGCCCAGCCAGTAGGGCCAATAAAAGCGCCTTATCCCGGGATACGAGTTATTACCGTAGGCAAAACCATAAATCCCGGAAACCCGGTGCATACCTATGACCAGGTCCAGTCTTATATTGACAAGTATGATGATATTGCCCTGGCAACATGCTACTGCCGTCACGAAGCTGATCTGCTTGACGAGGACCTGCACGGAATCCCCAAAGAGGTCTGTATGAGCTTTGGACCGGGATCAAATTTTACCGTCGACAGGCTGAACGGACGAAAAATCAGCCGGGAAGAAGCCCGGGATATTATTGACCTGGCGGAAGAACAGGGCCTGGTGCACATGAGTAGTAATACATCCGATGACATCGGCTTTATTTGTAATTGTGACCGCTACCACTGCGAGGCGATTAAATCCGCGCTCAGAATGGAAAAGCCGGGGCGGTTCTTCACGTCCGGTTTCCAGCCGCAGTTTGATGCTGACAGCTGTACATCCTGCGAAGAATGCATTGACCGATGTCCAGCCACAGCTTTGGTGATGGGCAATGATGACCTGCCGGAAGTCGACCTTGACCAATGCTTCGGATGTGCCGCCTGCGCCACCGGCTGCCCCTCGGAAACCATAACCATGATCAGTAAGACCGGTTTTTCAGCGCCACCGAAAAACAATGCGGAACTGGCCCAGGCCATGAAAGCAGGCCTGAAGTAGATTGATATAAATTTATTGGAAGCGATCTCACCGCAAGTAGCCGGTATAATAAATGCCTTTGAAGACTGGTTGAATTTAACCATCGAGGAACCCATTGAGTCGGTCCTGCCCATCTGCGGTCCGCACCACCACCTTTGGGACCGGTTTGACAGCCGCTACCTGCGGGTCGCCCTGCTTACCCAGCGTTACCCCGCGAACTCCCGTTTCTCTGTTATGAGAAGCGAGGCCGCCACACAGAATACCAGAACTCCTATCATGACCAGCGTATCGCCCGCGGGCAGGCCATTTCCGGCGAAAACCGTCCCTGGACTGGCGTAATGAAAAATAGAAAGGTTTCGCGCCCAGTTCAGGCTGTCCACAACCCGGCCCAGGCTTTCAGCGAAATACATGATAAGAAGGATCGCCCCTGATACACCGTAAGATTTTTCCGGTGTGAGAAATATAGCGCTCACGAGCAAGGTAATGGAACCGGCGGTCAGAAACTGCAGCCACATGGCGATGTGGGATTGAAATAAGGCAGCACTGTTGAGTTCCTCGTTCAGTACACTTGCCCCCAGTAGAGCTATTAAGAAGGTGGCTATCGGATATATCAAGACGTATGTGGCGTAAACGAAATATTTCTGGAGCACAAACGACCAACGTCTAATGGGGTAGCTGAACATTAAATCCAGGGTGTTGCTGTCCGCTTCTTTGCTGATAATGCTGCCAGCCTGAAACACAGAGATAAAAATGACAAAAAAGTTGACTGTGGTAAAAATCTCCATGGCGTAGAAATTCTGAAAGCTCCCGACCCCCATGGACAACAATTCCTCACCCATCATGGCCTTATAGATGTTCGACTTCATGAGTTCTTCGAAATTCGATATGGAATTTTTAAATTCCGGCCACATGCTGAGCAATAACAATGCGAAGAAAGTGATGAATAAGGACGGACTAAGCCCCCCGATCCATGTCTTTTTCATATTCATGGTATATACGTTCAGAGTCATTTCCCGTTCACCTCCTTCAATTCACTTTCATCCATGTAATACTGAAGAAATATATCTTCCAGGGGAGCGTCTTCCAGGGTCATTCGTTTGACTTGTGTTTTGGAAATCAATCGGATAACCTCGTTGACATCCCCTTTTATGGTTACCTTCATGATTCCGTTTTCAGCCATGCTCGTATCAGCCACGGCGTCGAGTCCCTTGATGACTTCCCGGGTCTGTTCTTCTCCGGGGTCATGAAATTGGAGCGTCATGTGCTGGACAGCCTTGCTGCGCAGGGCCTCGACGGTCTCTACTTCCACCATTCTGCCGTTTCGAATTATCCCCACCCGATCGCATACGGCCTGAACTTCGGCCAGGTCGTGAGAACTCAGGAAGATGGTAGTCCCATTTTGACTCAACCGGCGAAGCAGGGCGTGAAACCTGGATACTACGAGCGGGTCCAGGCCTAATGTCGGTTCGTCCATGATGAGCAGTTCCGGATTTGGCCCGACGGCCAGGATGAGCGCCAACTGCTGCCTGTTACCGGAAGACAGTTTTTTAACCCGTTGAGTCAGGTTCACTCCAAATATTTCCCTTAACTCGGTCATCATAGCCTCATCCACCGGCCGAAGTTTATGAAAAAATTTGATAAGTTCTTCACCGGTGTAGTTTTTATACAGGGCCAGGTCACCGGGGATATAGCCGATTCTCTTCCTTATTTCCATGGCGTTAGCCGCATGGTCCATCCCCAGTATGGCGATGGTCCCGGATTGTATATGCAGATATCCCAGCATGGAACGAATGGCGGTGGTTTTCCCCGCGCCGTTCGGGCCCAGGAACCCGAATATTTCGCCGCGCCGAACAGAGAAGGTTACGTTCTCGGTCCCGCGCACGGTTCGGCCGAACGTCCTTCCGGCAATGGTAAAGGTTCGGTTATAATATTTGGTGAGATTGGAGACTTCGATGGTGTTTTCAACAGATTCTTTTCCCGCCTGATTCGACGTGTTTTGATCTCTTTGCATTCGATGGCCTCACTTTAAATTTGAAAGCTACAAATAAAAAAATTTCCACATTCGCCTCGTATGGGCAGGCTATCGGTGAGAATACCCCCTAGATCAAATCTGAAAATTATTATTTCCCGGAATTATCCAGCATCAGCCGCGATTTCTTTTTTTTCAAGCCTTCCGGCACCATTCTTGGCCTGAAATGTAGGGCTTGAGCTAATCTCACCGAAAGTCGAACGTTTTTCCCATTCCAGGGCATAGTAATCCATAGAATCCCTCGCTGTCAAACAGATGTCCACCTGTCAGCCATATCCAAACACCGCCTGCTAGTAGCGGCGTTGCGGGAAGGCCGAGACCATATGCACCCACTAACACCGACCAGACGAGCTTGGAATGTCAAACTGAATGGCAATTTGGAATTAAAGACGGACCCTATATGTTGTATACCCTGCCGGTGGGTTCAAAGTTTCTCATACGTGCATCCAGAGCAACTCTAGCTCCATCCCCACCTGCTATAGATATCTTAGGTATTGGAAACTTTCTGGAACTTCAAATAGTTAGGCCAGGGTAATATGTGTTAAAGTTAGGTTCGGGTATCGGCCTTAAACCGATTGTATTAACCTCCAAAATGATGCCGGGCCGTATCCATTTAGGAGGTGACAGATTTTTTCTTAACCGGCCAAATAATTATTGAAGAGAGATGGGCGTTCAAGAGAAGGCGCCCATCCATGAAATACATAGAAATCTCTTTGAATGCGTAGGCGCTTGACACGCCTGTTTTTAACGCCTTGGTTCCAGAATAGCGGGATCACAGTATCGCCGGACTTTTAAACACGGAACGTGTAGGCTGGCCTTTTCAACATTATACTGGCTGCAAATTCAGCTTTTTCACTCCGCGTTATCAGAAAATCCTATAGTCCCTTATATTCCGCGTTCCGTTTTTCACGGAAGGCGGTGACGCCTTCTATATGGTCTTCCGAGGTGAGGGTGATAGTCTCACATGCGGCGGCCATCTGCATGGCCGTCTCGAGATCCATCTCAAGCCCCTTATAAAGCTGAAGCTTTGACAGCCGCATGGCGATAGGCGGACCATTAGCGATCTTTCGTGCCAGCGCCAGGGTCTCTTCCTCCAACCGGTCCTTCGGGAACATCTTGTTTAACACCCCGATACGGTAAGCTTCCTCGGCCCCCAGGAAATCGCCCGTAAAAAGATACTCAGCCGCTCGGCCCACGCCCATAATCCGTGGCATCAGCCAAGTGCCGCCCCAGCCCGGAAAGAGACCGATTCTGATGAAGGCCACCATAAACCGGCATTCCTCTGAGCCATATCTAATATCACAGGCGCTGGCGATGTCCCAGCCGGCCCCCACGCAGGGACCATGTACTTGGGCGATGGTGGGCTTCTCGAGCCGCTGAAGGCCTAAAACCACCTTCTGCGCCCCCTTGAAATTCCGCCTGATTTCTTCCGCGTTCCTTCGGCTCTGCGATGGCTGCTGCGGCTGTTCTTTCGCCGGCATTCCGCCCACGTCGGCTCCCGAACAGAAACCTCTTCCCGAACCCTTGATTATTACAACCCGTACATCATCATCATCTCCGAAATCGGTGATGACCTCTCCAAGTTCGGCTGTCATCTGTGGAGTAATCGCGTTGATTTTCTCGGGCCGGTTCAGAGTTATAACGCCGATGCCGTCTTTCTTTTCACCTATGATTGTCTCGTAACTCATGGTTTTCCCCTCCCTTTTTTTATGATTCTCATATATTTGGCCATAACCGCCTGCTTTTTCATAAAACAGAACTCTAAGCCGGGACCTGGCCGCCCGGTACTTCCTTTTCAACGATAGGGAACCAAGTATACACCGAGTGCCTAAACCCTCCTTTTACTATCTTTAGAATAATTGGTTGAAGAACTGATAATGCATGGAAACGTTGGATCAGAGTAGCCAGATGGGCTTGGAATGTCAAATTGAATAGTTTAAGGGACAGAAAATCAAAAATTAGGCTACCACAACACCTTGGGCCCGATGATTATGAAGAAGAAGTCAAAGATACGTGCATCCCGAGTAACCGGAGCGCGGACTGCACTTGCTTATAACTATCATTGTTATAGGAAATTTATTGGAAATTCAAATAGTTATCGCGAAATTATCTTTCTTCGATTTGGGTAGGTTCAGGTGAGGGTCAACTTTCTATGATTATAGTTTAATTCCCAGGCCCGTCGCGTTGTTTAGGGCTAATTACCCTTGAACCTTGGTTCTCGGCCCTCAAGAAAAGCAGTAAATCCCTCACGGGCATCATTGGTGTTTAGCAACTCGCTTTGTTGGGTCCATTCTAATATTAATTGCCGGTGCAAGTTGTTTTCGCTGCTCTGAATGAGTGATCGCCTGGCATAAGTATAAGCAATCGGTGGTCCGTTTGCTATCATACGCGCATACGCGATCGTTTCTTCCAGCAAGGATTCGTGGGGGACGATTCGATTCACTAACCCGATTTCGAGAGCTTCTTCCGCGTTAAGCAATTCACCCGAATAAAGAAGTTCAAAAGCCTTGGGAAGCCCCACGATTCGTGGCAACCAGTAGCTTGTGCCGTAGTCGGGTCCTATACCACGCTTGATAAATATGGTGCCCAATCGAGCCTTATCCGACGCGATGCGAATGTCACAGCAAAGCGCAAGCCCTAAGCCCGCACCCGCGGCCGCGCCATTGATGGCACCGATGATCGGCACATCGGCATCGGCAAGTGCCTCAACGACCTGCCCAGAACCTTGTTTGTCTACTATGGCAGAACGGCCTCGTACCGTGTCCCGGCTTTTCGCGGGGCCACCCGAACTGAGATCGGCGCCGGCACAGAAGCCTCGGCCGGTACCGGTAAGTACCAGGACACGGATGTCGTCGTTACTTTTCGTCTCCTGCACAGCGTTTAGAATGCCGTTGGCGATACTAAAGTTGAGCGCGTTCATTTTATCGGGTCTATTC
>JAZGHI010000438.1:0-4121 GCA_036480955.1 Candidatus Adiutricales bacterium | reverse complement strand
CAACGTCAGGCTCTATCTTTGCGAACACGATCTGGATGGTGTCGTACATCAGTGCTTGTCGGGAGCTATCCCACTCGCAGGCGGTACATTCGCCACCCAGGTTCACTTCGTACCACGCGAGCAAACGCCCTGGATCCTGAGCGGCGATATTAATGTGGGTAAACCCGGCCTGAGCTGTTTCGACTAGCTCAAACGGCGCACCCTACGGATCGTTCAAACGTATGGTGGTGGTCGTTTGAGTGATGACAGAGCCACCACCCGATTGCCAATTGGCCAACGCTGCCTTAAGGTCTGGTACCCCGATGCCGATGCTGTTTATACGCGCGCCGCGCGGTTCATCCGCCACCGCAACGGTCTGAATCTGCAGCAGATTTGGGCCGCAGAACAGGTTTTCGGAGCGTTTTGTCGGCTGCCCACGTTCAGCGGGCGTATAACCAGCATGCCATATCGCAGCGGCTTCTCGATCCGGGAGCGTTATATGAACGTGGTGCCATGGCAAGGTTTTGTCCATAAAATCCGCCGCGTTATTTTAGGTTAAATATTTCGGGAAAGAGACTTGAAGTTCAAAGATTCAAGGGGCCTCTATCCCGCTTAAGACTAAAACGCATGTCAGGGAATGATTCAAACCAAGCCCGTTGGCCATCACATTCGGTGAGGGGCTGTTCTTACAAGGACGTTCACACAAGCCGGCTTTCCCGACTTTAGAGCTCTTTCCATGGCCGGTTTGATCTCCTCAGGGTTTTCTACAAATTCACCATGGCCGCCGAAACTCTCGACCCATTTATCATAACGTACTAGTCCCAATTCCGTACCGACAAGTCGATCAAACCCATAATGATACTGTTGAGCGCTTTTAATCATTCCCCAGGCCTGATCATTGGCCACGACGCATACGATGGGGATGTTATAACGGACAGCCGTGTCGATCTCGACGGCGGTAAAGCCAAAGGAGCCGTCACCGGTAAACAGGATCACCGGACGGTCTGGATGAGCCATCTTCATGGCCAGCGCATACGGGACGCCAACCCCCAGAGTTCCCATGGGACCCGTCAGAACACCTATACATCCACCAGGCCGCTCTGCGGGCAGGGTTTCACCGCCCCACATGCCTACCCATCCGCCATCCACGACATACGAGGCTTCACCACCGGCCACGTCACGAACCCTTTCGGCCAGTATCTTGGGATGGATAGGTGTTCCTTCAAACCGGGCTCGGCCATGCATCCATTTTTCCGTCGCCTTCACTCTTGTTTTTGATCGTCTGACCCATTGACGATCCGGATTGTCCGGTATTATTTCTTTCAACTCCTCCAGCACCAGTTTGATGTCACCGACGATCCCAACATCAGCGCCCCGGTTAAAACCAATATTGGTTGAATCGGTATCCACCTGTATGATCTTGGCGGATTTTGAGAAATATTTCCCATAGCCAAGCTGAAAATTCAGCCGTGAACCGAGAAGAATTATGGTATCGGCTATTCCTATGGGGCCCCATATTCCGCAGGAGGGGCCAAGGGAAAGAGGATGTGAATCCGGTATAATACCGCGCCCGCCTGCGCGCGTGATAACTGGGATTCCCCTGTGTTCGGCGAAAGCGGCTAGGGCATCACCTGCCTCTGAAAACCGGCAGCCGGTTCCGGCGATTATCAAGGGACGCTCCGATTGCTCAATGATATCCGCGGCCGTCTGGAGGGCACGGGAATTGCCGCTGGGTTTTTCAAGAGTCCGGTAGTTCTTCGGAAATTTCACTTTCGCTTTGCTTACTTTCGCTCTAAGAACATCCTGGGGCAGCTCCAGGTAGACCGGTCCGGGCCTTCCGCTCAACGCATGCCGGTAGGCCGTGGCGATATATTCCGGGATCCGGTCGGTTTTATGACAGATGCGTGCCCACTTGGTAATTGATTCGTAGAGGTTAATCTGGTTGATATCCTGGAGGGAGCCTATATCATTGTCTTTCACATCGCTGTGTCCACCTAGAATCAGCATGGGAATCCGGTTTTCATAGGCGTTGGCCACGCCGGTAAGGGCATCTGTAAGTCCCGGTCCGGCCGTGACGGCGCATACCCCCATCTCACCGGTAACCAGGGACCACGCTTCTGCCATATGGGCCGCGGCCTGTTCGTGACGCGTTCCGATAACTTCGATTCCCTCATCCAGGCATCCGTCAAAGATGGGATTGATATGCCCTCCGCAAAGGCCGAAAAGGTACTTTACGCCCTCCCTCTTAAGTGCGTGGGCCACCAGCTGACCGCCATGCGGGGTATCAGATTTCAGGTCGGCAATATCATAGTCGGGGAAAGACGCAGCAAAGGCCATGCCTGTGCTTGAAGGGCTTTGATGCGACAGTGGCAAAAATCTTCCGGCTGAAAAAAAAGCCGTAGCGCCGCTAACGAGACCCAAAAACCTTCTTCGGCTGACTTGATCTATAATTTTTTTCATTACCTCTATCCTTTATTTCAAGCTATTAATGTATCAGAGCATCTACCGGTCACATGACTATGATGAATTTGAACAATTATCTGTTTATCAAATCACGAATCACTCTGTTGAATAGTTCAGGATAATTACAGAATACCGGTTTTCTTAAAAATAACATCAGCTAAAAGCCCTATCAAAAACAGTGTCCCGAACGATCTATTATATACAAAAGCGGCCGCGGAAAGGTAGAGGGGCCATACATTAGGCGGGAGAGCCTCGGGCTCCGTTTTGGGGCGAGGCTCTTTAAATACCTTTATGGTGTTTACCAGCTTGGGAATGGCCAGGATGACCAGGGCCATCATTAGGCCTACCATCTTAAAGTAGATCAGTACGGCCAGCAGAACATATTGAAGAAGCCATAAGGCTATGGTTGAATACCTGGAAGCCGCCTCACCTATCAGCACGGGCAGGGTGTTCACCCCCTTCTTCCGGTCTTCTTCCCGTTTATCAATGTGTTTTCCAAATAATACCGTTGTCGGTCCGGCCGCGTACACCAGGCTTATAAGGATTATTTCCCAACTCCAAGTTCCGCCGGAAGTAACCAGATAAGTTCCTCCAACCATCAAAGGCCCCCAGACCAGGACTACCGAGGGTTCTCCGAGGCCGATATATTTCAAGGGCCAGGTATAGAATAATACAAAAAATATACCCGCGATCATTAAATAGAGTGTGAGAATGCCGGTCTCAAGAACCAGGTAAACACCGGCTAGGGAGGCCACCAGACCGGTTACAAGTATGTATATGAAAAGTGTTTTTTCGGTCATCAGACCGTGTTCAATAGGCTGGGGACCGTACAAAGAACGGTAATAGTTATCCTTATCTATTCCCTTTTTATGATCCACGTAATCATTGATCAGATTGTTCGTGGCGTGGGCAAAAACAAGCCCAATAAGACAAGCCAAAAAACTCAAAGGCAGAAAGCTGCCGTCACGATACGCTAGTAAACCTCCGACGGCGCCAGACAGGGCGGTCATGACAAATACCGCCGCCCGGGTGGAGATAAGCCATTTTGAAACTATATCAAGCGCGTTCCACTCCTCGTTGGAGATCCGGGGTATTACCCTTAGCGCCTTGCCCCACATTGAAATATTCACCATGCTTTCCCTCTTTTCCGCTAATATTTTTCCCAGACCATGTCTCAAAGGCTGGTAAATAATCTTTTTTCCGCTCCCAAGCCCTCAAAGGGTATCTCTGGTCATCTTTGTAATCAATGCCCCTAACAATCTTTTTGGTCAAAGTCAAGGTCTACGGCCACTGATGTAAACCTCCATTTTAGTGCTGCTCCTTTCCTCAAAATCCTATCCACAACCTTCAAACGTTACAAGTACACCGAAGGAATTTTTATAACCCCTAGTCACTCTTGTCCAAAAACGGTTTTTTCTTGGACAGCAATAATATAACCTTAGGAGCGCTCCCGCTCATCAATTGAATTCACCACCACCCCCGTCATTCCGGCCTAATTGTTTACGCAGCAAACAATCTTTTGTTTTTGCGTTTTCCAAAGGAAAACGCTCTAGCCGGAATCCAGGGGAGATATGGTTTCGTATAAATCCTGCCGAAGTGGGTTATTTTTTTTTCGATCAATTCCATCTTCCAGACGCGTTTCCAGTTCAACGTACTTTCCTGGATTCCGGCCTAATTGT
>JAZGHI010000437.1:0-20876 GCA_036480955.1 Candidatus Adiutricales bacterium | reverse complement strand
GTCACGCAGAAAATGCTGGCCCATTTCCTTCCGCGCGGCTAGCCCGATTTCGCTTAAAATTCTCCTCGGAGACCTCATCCCGGCCTCATGCGCCTAAGGTCGCCGGTACTCTGGAAAAGGCGTCCGCTGACATACCTAGACGGTAGCCCGCGGCGAGGTGATGGTACCCCAGACCTGCCACCATGGCCCCGTTGTCCGTACAAAATTCGACATTCGGCAGGATGAAGGGCAGATCCACGCTGTCAGCCACTAGAGCCATCTCCTTCCTCAATTTTTGATTGGCGGCTACTCCCCCGCATAAAATCAGACCTTTTACTTTCAACTGCTCGAGCAAGGCCGATGTTTTACCGGTCAGGACATCAACAACCGCGGCTTGAAATGAAGCCGCCAGGTCCGCCAGATCTCTCGAATTTATTTCCCCGTCCTTAAACTCACGATTCACGAGATTCAGTACCGCCGTTTTGAGCCCGGCGAAGGAAAAATCCAAACCTTGTCCCAACATGGGTCGGGGGAATTGAAAGCGCTCGGGATCCCCCAGATTGGCTGCGGCCTCGATAGCCACCCCTCCCGGATACCCCAGGCCCAACAGGTGGGCTACCTTATCGAAAGCCTCCCCGGCGGCATCGTCCCTGGTCTGGCCAAAAAGTTCAAACTCCAGCGGCCCCTTCACCAGGTATAAATTGGTATGGCCTCCAGAAACGACCAGAGCGGCCAAGGGGAATTCGGGCATATCGCCGCCCAAAAACCCGGCGGCCGCGTGCGCCTCGAGATGGTTGACTCCAGCCAGCGGGAGACCGGTTACAAAGGATATGGCTTTGGCCAGATTGAGGCCGACTAACAAGGACCCAACCAGGCCCGGACCCTGGGTAACAGCCAGTCCATCAATACTGTTCAGCTTGCTCCCGGCCTGCCGCAGGGCCTCTTCCACCACCGGAATAATGACCTCGACATGCCGTCTTGAGGCCAACTCAGGTACAATCCCCCCGAAGCGAGCATGCAGGTCGAATTGAGTATGCACCACGTTGGACAGAATGGTCCGCCCGGACTCGACCACTGCCGCCGCGGTCTCATCACAAGATGTCTCAATGCCTAAAACGATCATTTATATATCCGTAAAAAAAGTCCCCGCGGCCGGAAGAGGCCGCGAGGATATTATGTTAATACTTGAGGAACCTTTCTTTGGTCCGTGCCCTCGATTCTTCTTCCCTACCTTTGGTCCTGTATAAATTCCTCGGCAATCCGGACTTCTTCCTTACTGCCTATTATCAGCGGTACCCGTTGGTGCAAGTCATCAGGTTCGATCTCCAGTATCCGCTCAAAACCGGTACTGGCCGTACCTCCAGCGTGCTCCACGACAAAAGCCAGGGGATTGGCCTCGCACATCAGTCTCAACTTCCCACTCGGCCGACGAGGGTCTTTTTTGTCGGCCGGATATAGAAAGATTCCGCCGTGGAGCAAATTCCGGTGAAAATCGGCCACCAGTGAACCGATGTAGCGGGAAGTATATCCCTTCTTGTGCCCGACCGAATTATCCTTTAAAAAATCGATATATCGTCTGACACCTTCATGCCAGTAGTTATAATTCCCCTCGTTGATGGAAAAGGTGTTCCCCCTTTCGGGTATCTGAATATTTTCATGCGATAAAAGAAATTCACCAACAGATGGATCGAGGGTAAAGCCATGCACCCCGCTTCCGGCGCAATAGACCATTATGGTTGAAGACCCGTACACAAAATATCCGGCCGCCACCTGCTTGTAGCCCGGCTGCAGAACATCCTCCGTCGTACCCCGCTCTTCGCCTTCCGTTACCCGATGAAAGATGGAAAAAATAGTCCCCACACTGACATTCACGTCGATATTGGAACTCCCGTCCAAAGGATCGAAGATGAGGACGTAATTGCCCACCGGATATTGACGAGGGATCTCAATGATATCCGCCACTTCCTCCGATGACATGATGCACAACACTCCGCTCGGTTCAAGACATCGAATAACAGTTTCATTGGAAAAGTCATCCAGTTTCCGGACCTCTTCACCTTGAACGTTCTCACGTCCGGTGAATCCCAAAATGTCCACCAATCCGGCCTTATTGACTTCCCGGCTGATTAACTTAGCGGCCACGATGAGTTGATTCAGCAACCGTGTAAAAACACCGGTCGCCCCTGGAGTTTCGGTCTGGGTGAGAAGTAAATGTTCGGTGACGGTAATACCTTTAACCATGGCTCCACCTCCATCATTCAAAGCGGGCAACCCGCTGAAAAAGCGAAGGATTATCTGAAAATAACTTAATGCTAACCTCTAATGATACAAGTTGATTGTACCTGAGTACATCATAAAAGAATAACAAATGGTACCATAGCTCTAGGGCGAGAGTAAAGCGGTTATCTTGGCTCGGGCCTTTTAACGGTAACCAGGCCGCGGAGGCGGGCGGCGGACTCTGGCCCGAGTCCTTTTATTCGGACGAGGTCATCAAGGTCGGTCAGGGGACCCCGAGCCCGGCGATCGGCTAGAATGCGCCGCGCGGTTACTGGACCGACACCGGGCAGGAGCGTCAAATCACGAAAACCGGCTTTATTTATGTCTATCCGCCGGCCCAAGGCCATGGACGTTGCCGATGAAAACGTTTTTAAATCTGTTCCCAGTTCCCCGTTAGGGCCGAAGGATATTAACACTCTGGTTCCGTCATTTAAGAGGGAACCGCCCGCTAGGGAGGGAGATGGAAAATCGGCCTTTTTAATTACCTGACTGAGGGTTGGCGGTGAGTTGAATAAAAAAATCAGGGGCGGGGATCCTGGACGGTTAACCTCGATCCAGACCGATTGCGCGGGCAAGGAAGCGGGCCATATACCTGCCCCCTCGCGCCAATCCATGGTCCAGCCGCAAAGAATAAGAATCGAGGCGGCCAGGGCCAGGGCCTTGATCGTTGTTGCGTTTAAATTACGATTGGTATCAGTTACTTCTTTTTTCTTTCGTCCCGGTAAAGTTTGTAATTGACGCTATCCACCAGGGCTTGCCAACTGGCCTCGATGATATCGTGGGAGACACCGACAGTGCCCCACTCCCCGTTCTGATCGCCGGACTCAATCAAGACCCGGACCTTGGCCCCCGTCCCCGGAGTGGTGGAGGGAAGGACCCGGACTTTGTAGTCTTTCAGGCTCATCTGGGCCAGTTCGGGATAAAAACGTTCCAAGGCTTTACGGATGGCGTTATCCAGGGCATTCACCGGACCATTACCTATCGCGGCTGTGTGTTCGACCTTTCCTCCCACTTTAACCATGATAGTGGCTTCGGCCACCGGGGGTTCCTCTTCCTCAGGTTTTTGGTCGATCACTCTGAAGGTCAGTAATTCGAAATACTTTTTATCTGTTCCCATGGCCCGGTTCATTAAAAGTTCGAAAGAACCCTCCGCGCCATCGAACTGGAATCCCTGTGCCTCCATATCTTTCAATTCCTGAACTATCTGCATGACAACCGGATCCTGGGAATCGATGTCCAGGCCGTATTCTTGGGCTTTATGCAGGATCGCACCTTTGCCGGCCAGGTCGGAAATAAGGATACGCTGCACGTTGCCTACCGAGTCTGGCCGAATATGCTCGTATGTCTCCGGATTTCGTTTAACGGCGCTGATATGGATACCGCCTTTGTGGGCAAAAGCGCTTCGTCCCACGTATGGCTGATACGAATTTGGCTGGATGTTGGCCAGTTCGCTTACCAGGCGGCTGACCTCATAGAGTTGGGGCAGGCCGTCTTCAATCAGACAACTGTATCCCATCTTGAGAATCAAGGTTGGAATAATGGAGCATAAATTGGCGTTCCCGCAGCGCTCGCCTAGGCCGTTAATGGTTCCCTGAACATGAATAGCTCCGGCCTCGACCGCGGCCAGAGAGTTAGCCACGGCCAGTTCGCCATCATTGTGGGTATGAATACCCAGAGGAACTTCCGGGAACAGCTTCTTGACCTCCCGTACACTCTCACTGACCTCGTGAGGTAAGGCCCCACCCGTAGTGTCACAGAGAATGAAGTAATCAGCCCCTCCCTCAAGGGCGGCTCTCAAGGTCTCGATAGCGTAATCCCGGTTGTGTTTATACCCGTCAAAGAAATGCTCCGCGTCGAATAAGAGAAGGTCCGTTTCGGGGCTCAAAAAGGCCATTGAATTTCTGATTATCTCAAGATTCTGTTCCAGGCTGATACGAAGCGCGTCCCTCACATGGACATCCCAGGACTTGCCCACAATGGCCATTACATCGGTTCCGGATTTAACCATGGACTGTAAATTGGGATCGTTTTCAGGACTTTCTTTGGGATGATGCGTACTCCCGAAAGCCACTACCCTGGCATTTTTGAGATCATAATTCTTGATTTCTTCGAAAAAGGCCATGTCTTTGGGATTAGAACCCGGCCAGCCACCTTCCACGAAATCGATCCCGAAATGATCCAGACGGTTTGTAATCCGGATTTTATCTTCCAGAGTAAAATTTACGGCCTCGGCCTGACTGCCATCCCGCAAGGTCGTATCGTAAATTTCAATTTTCGGCATTTATTCCTCATCCAAATTGAAGGCGGAATGGAGGGCGCGAACTGCCAGTTCCATATATTTCTCTAAAATTACGCAGGATATCTTAATCTCCGATGTGGATATCATCGTAATGTTTATGCCTTCTTTTGCCAATGTTTTGAACATCTTAGTGGCCACACCGGCGTGGTTTCGCATTCCTGCCCCGACCAGCGAAACTTTGGCGATAGTGTCGTCCCCCAAAACTTTTTCCGCCCCGACCTCCTTGGCCACGTCCCGCACCAGGGCCATAGTCTGCTCAAAAACGTTCTTGGGTACGGTGAACGAGAAATCAGTGAGATCTTCTCCGCCGGCGCTTGTATTCTGAATAATCATGTCCACCACGATACCCGCCTCCGAGACCGGGGTCAGAATCGCCGAAGCCATGCCTGGCTTATCAGGCACCTTGGTAACGGTAATGCGGGCCTCGTTTCGGTTGTAGACCACGCTCGAAATTATTGATTTTTCCATCTCCTCGTCCTCCTTGACAATCAGAGTTCCAGGTTCATCGGTTTGTGAATGGCGAACATGGACCGGTACACCGAACTTCATGGCAAACTCGACCGATCGAATCTCGAGAACCTTGGCGCCCAGACTGGCCATTTCCAACATTTCCTCATAGGATATCCTGTCCAGCTTCTGGGCCTTACTGCATATATTTGGGTCGGTAGTAAAAACGCCGCTCACGTCAGTATAAATCTCACAGACGTCCGCGTCGAGCGCAGCGGCCAGGGCCACGGCGGTGGTATCCGACCCGCCCCGGCCGAGCGTGGTAATATTACCCCGTTCGTCAAGCCCTTGAAATCCGGCCACGGCCACGATGCGCCCTTGGTCCAGTTGACTCTTAATCCTGGTCACGTCTATATCCTGGATGCGCGCCCGGCCGTAAAAATCGTCAGTGATGATCTTGGCTTGAAAACCTAATAGAGACCTGGCCTCAAGTCCTTCGTCATGTACGGCCATGCAAAAAAGAGCGATAGTGACCTGCTCACCCGTGGAAATGAGGACATCGATCTCCCTGAGGTCCGGATCAGGGGTCACGGTATGGGCTAATTTGAGCAGCCGGTCGGTCTCTCCGGCCATGGCCGAAAGAACCACTACCACATCATTGCCTTCATTCTGTTTGCGGATAACCCGCCGGGCCACATTTTTAATCAAATCAACGTCCCCGACTGAAGTCCCTCCATATTTTTGAACAATCAACGCCATTTTAGCCCTCTCACCCTGTTTTATTCCAGACTGACTTGAGGTCGCCTAGCAATTCCGTATACTGCTTTCCCCATGCCCTGAGCACGGCCTTACGGCCACCGGATTCGACCGGTGACAGTTCCACTTCAAATCTGGATTCAGGCAGTTCATCTACGATTTTCTCCGCCCACTCGATAACCGCAACGCCATCACGGCTAAAATATTCATCGAGCCCGGCCTCATGGAAATCCCCGCTTTCCAACCGATAAACATCCAGGTGAAAAAAAGGTGTCCGCCCCGGGTATTCGTTGACCAGGGTAAAGGTTGGGCTGACTATCACATATTCTTCAGCAATCCCCAATCCCTTGGCCATACCCTGGGCCAAGCATGTCTTCCCCGCCCCAAGGTCTCCTATCAGAGCCACTACGGACCCTTTTTTTAGTCGCTCTCCCAATAAACGGCCTAATCGCTCAGTCTCCTGAGGCGAAGATAAAAATAAAGTATATTCCAATTTCACGCCCAGATAAAGGCCGAGAGCACAATGTAGCTAAGTCATCTTAGTTTACTTGAGATATTACCCAAATAACCCTCCGCGATAGGCGGCGGATCATCCACTTCGGCCAAGATTTACAGCTACCCGCTCCCGAGCCCATATTCAAATTATCAAAGAATAAACCGGCTCCACAAGCCGGGCAGCCAGGGGAGTAGATCCGAGGCCAGTAGTCCGACGGTTCCCTTTGTTTCAGCAACCTGGTCGGCGGCCAAACCGTGTACGAAAACGCCTAAACGCGCCGCATTCAGAGGTGACAGACCCTGGGAAATCAGGCCGGCTATCATCCCGGTCAGGATATCTCCCATACCTCCGGAGGCCATATGCGGTCCACCGGTTGTATTGAGATAGACCCGGCCGTCCGGCACGCCTATCAATGTACGATATCCCTTCAGAACCAAAACCACTCCCTGGTCTTCCGCGAACTTTAAGGCCGCCTTGATCCTATCTGCCTGTATATCCGAAGTTGAACATCCGGCCAACCGGGCCATTTCACCAGGATGGGGAGTCAGCACCACCTCCCTTTTTGCTTTCTTCAGAATTTCATCGGCATCAGCCAGAGCGTTAAGACCGTCGGCGTCCACGACCATCGGCAATTCGCACGACCGGACCAATTCTCTTACCACCTCCACGGCCCCGGATTGAGTGGACAATCCAGGTCCCAAAGCTAGGACAGATTTATCCTGAGCCAATTCCAGAATCCGGCCGGCGGCCTCCTTGGCCAGAAATCCGGGCTCCGATTCCGGCAGGGGCTCGGTCATGACCTCGGTCACTTTCTGTTCCAGGATATTGTTGAGACTCTCAGGGACGGCCAGGGTTACCAGCCCGGCCCCGCTCCTGGCTGAAGCCTCGGCAGTCATAGCCGCGGCTCCTGTCTTTCCCACGGAACCGGCCACAACGAGAACATGACCGTAATGGCCCTTGTGCCCGTCCCTGGACCGTGGCATCAGAACGCCTTTCAGATTGTCTTCGAGTAAAAGCTCCCAGGCAGGACCGGATTCATCCAATATATGGGGCGGGATTCCGATGTCCACCACTTCCAGCGCCCCGACGAGTTCTTCTCCCGGGCTTAAGAATAATCCGGCCTTTGGCAGACCGAAGGTGACTGTTAAATCAGCGCGCACGGCCGATCCCCAAATTCGACCGGTGTCGGCATCCAGCCCGGAAGGAATATCCACGGCCACAACCGGCCGTCCCGAGCCGTTTATAAGGCCGATTACATCCTCATAAAGCCCTCTGACTTCGCTGTTCAGACCAGTCCCGAGCATCGCGTCCACAATCAGATCAAAGCCGGGCAGAATCAATCCTTCCAGCCCGGATCCTTCAGTAATCTCGACTATCTCGAGATTGATTTTTGAGGCCGCCGTGAGATTAACGGCCGCGTCTCCTTCAACCTGATCCTTCCGGCCGAGAAGATAGATTATTGGATCGGCCCCCCAGCCCTGGAGAACCCTGGCAATAACGAATCCGTCGCCACCGTTGTTGCCCCGGCCGCAGATTACGGCCACGCGCCTTCCAGCCATGTCCCCGAAATGATCCTGGGCCAACACGGCCGCTCCCCGTCCGGCGTTCTCCATCAAGACGATCCCGGGAATACCGCATTCCTTTATAGTCTTTTCATCCAGCAGTCTCATCCGTGAAGCCGAAGTAAATCGCATATCAAACCTCCACCACTACAAAGGCCTGGGCCATTCCGGCCTCGTCTGTTAAAGATACATGGCTGGCCTTGAGATTTATCCTGTCAGCCACGGCCGCCGCCGTACCGTTCAGGACCAGATAAGGCTTCCCCCGATCGTTGTGCCTGACCTCGATATCCCGCCAGAGGAGTTCCGCGCTTCTTAATCCCAAGCCCACAGCTTTGGAAAAGGCCTCTTTAGCCGCGAACCGCATGGCCAACGCCGAATCCGGATAGTAACGCGACCGGCTGAATTTTACTTCCGCCGGTGTAAAAATCCGTTTTTCGAATCGCTCACCCCACCTTTCCCAGGCTTTGGCTATTCTTTTTATCTCTACTATGTCCACACCAATGCCGTAAATCATCTTTCACCCTATAAAGGATTATCTTGCCCCAAGAACTAACGAACATCCAGGCCCCGGATTATTTCAACCATTTCACGGACGGCCTGACTGAGACCCACCATCACCGCCCTGGAGATGATACTGTGGCCTATGGAATATTCCTCGACTTCCGCCAGCCCGGTGAATCGGTGAATGTTTACATAATTTAAGCCGTGGCCCACGTTAATCCTGAGTCCCAGGGCAGCGGCCGATTTAACGGCTTCGGTAATTTCGGAAAAAAGGGATGCCGCTTCCTGTTCACTCTCAGCATCGGCGTAATGCCCAGTGTGAATTTCCACAAAATCGGTCCCCGCGGCCTTGGCCGCCTCCACCTGTCTTAAATCAGGATCGATAAAGAGACTTACGATTATACCCGATTGTTGAAGCGTTTTTACCGCCCTGGTTATTTTTTCTTCCTGGCCGGCCACATCGAGACCGCCCTCGGTGGTGAGTTCCTGACGTTTTTCCGGGACCAGGGAGACCATGTCCGGCCCCACGTCCAAAGCGATACCGATCATTTCATCAGTGGCGGCCATTTCCAGGTTGAGTTTGGTATTGACAGTCTCTCTCAGAAGCCGAACGTCGCGGTCCTGAATGTGGCGGCGATCCTCCCTCAAATGTACTATAATGCCTTGCGCACCGGCCAATTCGGCTAATGCGGCCGCCCAGACCGGGTCCGGTTCGTTGATTCCCCGGGCCTGTCTCAGGGTTGCCACGTGATCCACGTTCACAGATAGTATAGCCACGAGTCCTCCTTGATCTTTAAAAGAAAAATGCACCTGACGAAAACGCGGCCAGATGCCTGAATAAAACGGGAACGCCTCGGATAAGTTTCAATGACCCAGCATATTCCAAATATTCCTGCTCTGGGCCTCCATCTCGGCCGCCCGGTGCCCCGAATCCTCATGGTCGTAACCCAGTAGGTGGAGAATACCATGAACCAGATAAAAATCCAACATCTCATCCAAAGTGAATCCTCCTTTTTCGGCGTCCCGCGCGGTTGTTTCCACCGAGATTACCACATCACCCAGCAATTCGGGATTCAGATCACACAGCGAGCCTTCATTCATCGGGAAAGAGATCACGTTAGTAGGTCCCGCCCGGTTAAGATAGTCCAGATTCAATCGGCTGATTTCAGCGTCATTCACCAAAACAAGCGACAACTCAGCATTCTTACATCCCAAGCCGTTTAAGATCTTCGCGGCCCGGTCTTCCAGTTGCTTTATTTTTATTGGAATATCCGTTTGCTTGTTGATTATTTTTATTTCCATTGGCCGTCCTCTGCTCGGGCCCGGCTTCCTTGGCCGCCGGCTCAGGATATTCGATCCTGCGGTGAAAAATGCCGGTCAGTACCTTATTGAAACTCGACGCTATCAAATGGAGGTCTTTAAGGGTTAATTCACATTCATCCAGCTGGCCGTTGGAGAAGTTATTGTTAATCATTTTTTGGACCAGGCCCTGGATGCGCGCCGGAGTGGGATCAGTCAAGGTCCGTGAAGCGGCTTCAACCGAATCCGCGAGTAAGACCAATCCGGCCTCTTTTGTCTGAGGTTTTGGACCGGGATACCGGTAACCCTCACCATCGATTTTTACCTGGTCTCCATTCTGGCCTTCCTTGGCCTTTTCATAAAAGTAAGTTATGAGATTAGTGCCATGATGCTGCCTGATTATTTCAATAATATCCGGACTGAGTTTATATTTTTTGGCTAGTTCAACACCATCTCTCACGTGTGAGATCAGGATGAGGCTGGACATGGAGGGATTTATTTTTTCATGTTTATTCTTGCCGGCGCCTTGATTTTCCACGAAATATAAAGGTTTTTTCAGCTTGCCGATATCATGATAAAAAGCGCTGACCTTGGCCAGAAGATGGTTGGCCCTAATGGATTCGGCTGCCGCCTCGACCATGGCCCCCACAATAACCGAATGATGGTAGGTGCCCGGCGCATGTACCATGAGTTCTCTTAAAATCGGCCGGTCCAGATTGGCCAATTCCATGAGCTTAATGTCCGTAGTGTACCTGAAAATCATTTCAAAGATGGGAATCAAACCGGTGACAATGATTCCCGCCATAAGTCCATTTATGAAACCGGCCCCGAGATCAAAAAAGGTCTCTAAGGTCAGAAAAGATTCGTTATACAGCCTGAGACCAATCAGGACACCGGCATTAACTAGGCCGACCAAAAGACCGGACCTGATAATTACCCCTCGTTCATGGACATGGCAGACTCCGGCCAGACCTACCATGGACCCTATGAGAAAGTAAAAAGATAAGGTGAAGCTTCCCAGCAGGAGACCGGTAATAGTAGCGGTGGTTATAGCGAACAGAATGGCCGTTGTCGGACCGAGAAAAATAGCGGTCACCATCGCTCCGGCGGCTAGAGGCATGGCGTACATCAGGGTGTTCTCAGTCAACCCGGTCCACTCACCGGCCATTACGCGGCCGGCCATGGAGGTCAGGGCGACCACCAGCAGACCTACTACCAGAAGAACGGAGAGGAACATAATGTCCTTTTCAGTCAGGCGGGCCTGGACAAGCCGTGACTGGCTGGAGACAAAGAGTACGCTGATAAAAATCAGGGAAAGGATAAAAATCCCGCCCGTATGAAAAAGCCCTTCCAGCTCCCCGTTCGTATGGGCTAGTCCTTGAAGCTTGATCTTGGCCATTAAGCCAATTCTTTCACCTTCCCGAACAATCATCTCACCGCGCTTTAACTGAAAAAAGACAGGGGTGACGTTTCGCACGGCCTCCAGACGCCGTTTTTCTGTCTCCTCCTTGTTCAGACTCATATCAGGCTTGAGCATGTTCCGGGTCATGGTTACCATAACCTTTATCTGTCCGGGTTCGAAATCGTCCCGGTAAAGGAGGGCCTGGGCCATTACCATCCGCTCTGCCTGCCTTAAATTCATAAACGAGTTCATATCAGGACGAGCTTGTTCCCTTTTAGAAAAGAGATGCCTGACCATTATTCCGCGACTGCCGTCCACCTCCCTTAGATCATCGTCGGTTACGATTCCGCGCCCTAAAGCGTCGGTGATCAGGAAGGTGAGGGCATTTTCCGCCTGGTTCGAGAATTTCAGCTTAACCATTGTCTGGAAGGCTTTATTCCTCGGCTCTAGACCGAAGACCGAATTGAACTCCCGTTGAAATCCTTTTACGGTTTCTTTAGGTGGGCTACTGGACACACTTGCCGGCATATCCGGATGCTCGGGCAACGAGGGCTGGTAAAGAGCGCGCCCTTGAACGAAAACATCGTGAATTTGCTTTCGAACGCGTATAGTGGCCTGATCATCAAGATCGAAAACAGGCAGAGTATCCTGGCTAGCCGCTTTCCTCTTGATTGCGGTCGCAGCCTGATCCAGGACCATCAAGTCACGGTCAGCCTTGATATCCCTATCGGCCACCTCCCCAAGCTTCACCCTGATCTCTTGTGGATACGAGCCCGGCAGGGCCAGTAGGGCCGGGACCAGGGCTAAAGCAAGCAGCAAACAGAAGCGGAGCAGCAAAGGATTGACCATTGCCTTTTCACTTTTATTACGGGTTCTTGATCCACTCTTGGACTGAGCACTTGATGTATATGGGATAAGGCGTCTTACCTTTGAATCTTTCTTAACGCCCATATTACTTTTCCTTTTTGGCGGGTCGAACTGGACCAGCCGTACGATTTTGTTCTTCAAGTTTGTCATAAGCTTTGATTATGGCCCGGACCAAACGGTGGCGGACCACGTCCTGTTCACTGAAACGTATAAAACTGATCCCCTCTATGTCCGAGAAGATCTGACTGGCTTCAACGAGACCTGAAATCGTGCCTTCAGGCAGATCGGTCTGAGTTATGTCGCCGGTAATGACTGCTTTTGATGAAAATCCGAGACGAGTGAGAAACATTTTCATCTGCTCACTCGTAGTATTTTGAGCCTCATCGAGAATCACGAAAGAATCGTTAAGAGTACGGCCGCGCATGAAGGCCAGGGGCGCGACCTCGATTATTCCCTTTGAAATCAAACGCCCAGCCCGTTCGAAATCCAGCATATCATAAAGAGCGTCATACAGAGGCCGTAAATACGGATTGACCTTCGCGTACAGATCCCCGGGCAAAAAACCCAGTTTTTCACCCGCCTCCACGGCCGGCCTGGCCAGAATAATCCGATTTATAGAACCGCCCGACAATTCTGCGACAGCCATGGCCATGGCCAGGTATGTTTTCCCTGTCCCGGCAGGTCCGATACCAAACACGATATCCTTGGTGCGAATTGCTTCGATGTATTCTTTCTGAGCTACACTTTTGGGGGTAACGACACTTTTATCGGCAGCGATATAGACCGTGTCAAGAAAAATCTCTTTAAGGTTTGCCTCTCTCCCGCCCTTTAAAATCCTGATGGCATAATCCACGTCCTGCGGGTAAAGAGGAAATCCTTCTTTCAGAAGCCCATAAAGTTGAGTCAAGGTCCGTTTAGCCAGGTTAACCTCGATCTGGTCACCCTCGAGGCGTACGGTGTTGCCTCTGGCATATATCTTGAGCCCAACATCGGCCTCTATGAGCTTCAGATGAGCCTCATGCTCCCCGAAGAGGGCTTTGGCCAGATTTACATCCGGGAATGTTATCTTATTAGGAGATTCGGCTGAATCTTCAGTCGCGTCCAGACTCAATATGTGTCACCATCGCCCAAGATTTGAATCAGCACACGCCGATCACGAGGACGGTTGTCGAAATCCAACAGAACGATCTGCTGCCAGGTACCTAAGGATAAGCGTCCTTTTTGAATGGGGATTGAAAGGGAAGGCTTCATTAAAGCTGCGCGCACGTGGGAATAACCGTTACCATCTCCCCAGCGCCGATCATGTTCATAATGGTTGTCTTTTGGAGCTAATTTTTCGATCACCCGTTTTAAATCCTCAAGCACTCCACTTTCGTACTCGATGGTTGTCAGCGCACCGGTGGATCCGGGGACGAATAGTACCAGGATTCCGCTTACAATCCTGCTCGCACTCAACTGATCCTGAACCTGCCCGGTTAAATCAATTATGTCGGTTCCAGCTGTGGTCCGCAGCACTAACTCTTCGCTTATGATCTGCATTTCAGCTCAGACTTCCTTCCGGGTTCTTTATCATTTCCTGGCTTCATATGCAACCCCCTTCTTTGCCCCCTTTTTTGACAAAAAACGAGTGAGAAAAACCAGAATCACGATGCCGCTCAACGCGCCGAAAACCCCTTGACGGGCCTCTGGTTTTGGCTAATAATGGAGCACTTTCTTTCACGGGTATGATCATGAACGGATTTGATATCGCGGCTGCTATCGTTCTCTCCTTCTTCCTCATCAAAGGGATAATTCGCGGTTTTATCAAAGAAATCGCTTCCATATTCGGTTTGGTCATATCCTTTGCCCTGGCGTCCTTATTCTATTCATCCGGCGCCGGTCTTCTTGATTCGTTCATAAAGACCACCTCATACAGAGACGTACTTGGCTTTCTCCTGGTCTTCCTGGTTGCCTATGTTATTTTGGCCGTCATTGGCCTGATTATGGATAAGGTCATTAAAATGACCATCTCCAAACCACTCGACATAATAATGGGGTCTTTGGTGGGCCTCCTCAAAGGCATATTTTTGGCCGCGCTGTTGCTCCTGGTGGTTTCCGCCTTCGTCGCCCCGGATGAGCCGCTATTAAAAGATTCCCAGTCCCGGCCACTACTCCTCCCGGTGGCGGACAATATGAAAAAACTGACCCCGGATAACCTGAGAAAGCAGCTTGAGGCCAAAAAAAACCAAGTATTTCCAAACACTTCCTTAAACCCAGACAATGATTCAGGCCCGGTTCGGGCCGTCTCCACGAACGGAAATCCCTAAGATCATGCCCGCCCCTCCATCTTCGCTCCTCTCCCGCCTGAATACAATCCTCGTCCGTCTCCTGGACCCTGACCGCGGTTGCCCATGGGACAGAAAGCAGAGCCCGGCCACGCTTAAAATGAATTTGCTGGAAGAGACCTATGAACTCTTGGCTGCCATTGACGAAGCCGACCCGGGCGCGATTAAAGATGAACTGGGAGATTGCCTCTTCCTTCTGGTTTTCATGACCCACCTTTATCAAAAGCAGGGCATGTTCAATCTGGAAGAAGTCCTGGAAGGCGCCCTGGACAAAATAGTGCACCGGCATCCCCATGTTTTTGCAGATGCGGAGAAGCTGGACCGGGCGGAAGAAGTTAAAGAAAAATGGCACCGGCTGAAACAGAAAGAAGAGCAGTCCGGAACATATTTGTCGTCAATTCCTTACCTGCCCGCCCTCATGATGGCCCATCGCCTGACTGAAAAGGCCGGACGGGTAGGTTTTGATTGGAGCGAACCTTCCCGGGTCCTCGATACTCTGGACCTCGAAATAGCTGAATTAAAGGACGCCTTTGGGAAGAACAATCAGGGAAAAATCTCCGAAGAATTAGGAGACGTTCTCTTTACTCTGGTCAATCTGGCCCGGCACCTGAAACTGAGCGCAGAAGAATCCCTTCGAAAAGCCAACACCCGGTTTACAAGCCGGTTCAACTACATTGAGAAAATCCTGAAGGACCGGGGCCGAAATCTTGAAAACGCCTCATTATCCGAAATGGATGAGATATGGGAGGAAGCTAAAGAAAAGGGGTATTAAAGACAAGAAAAGCGCCAATCCTTATTGAGGCTGACGCTATAATTTCCTGAATTGATAATCAGAATTTCAAGTCTCAGTCAACGTAATGGCGTCTTCCTCACAGACCTCGACACAACTCTCGCAACCCAGACATTCGTCCATGTTTACCGGATCAGCCTTACCATCGACCAATTCAAAAACGTCCACCGGACAGACTTCGATACATTCTTCGTCGCCGACACATTTTTCTTTATCAACTTCTACTTGCCACGCCATTGTTTAAAATTACCTCCTTATGAGTTAATAAAAAGCGCTATTTCGCTCCGAAATTAGCTTATTACTTTTCAGCCGAAAAATCCAGCCCGGCTAGCTCAAACCGGCTTTAAGCCACATGACTTGTACAACAGGAGAATTCATTTTGTCAAGGGGAAAAATTGGCTTCTTTTGGGCAACATGTTCCTGAAATTACGTTAGTTTTTGCAAATCTGAGATCGTGCCTTTGTACCCCGCTAGGCTTGACCGGCCATGTTGGATCGAATATCATTATTCTATCGGGAGGAGATTGTTTGAATCTGAACGTTTGAAAAGGAGAATATATGATAAAATATAATGGCATCAACCACTTAGCTATGGCAACCGGCGATATGGACGGGACTATCCGTTTTTGGAGAGACTTGTTGGGTATGAGGCTGGTGGCCGGGGTGGGCCAGCCCGGAGCCAAGCATTATTTCTTCGAAATTTCGGAGAATGACTTAATTGCCTTTTTCGAGTGGGACAAGGTGGAACCGGTTCAGGAAAAAGATCACGGCTACCCCGTATCAGGTCCATTCATATTCGATCACGTATCTTTTGGGGTTGAAACCGAGGAGGACCTTTGGAGCCTCAAGGACAAACTTAACGCGGCCGGCTTTTGGGTTTCAGAGGTAATCGACCACGGATTCATTCATTCGATTTACGCCTTTGACCCCAACGGAATCCCGATTGAATTCAGTTGGAATATCGAAAAGATTGACATCAGGACGGAACCGAGAATGGTGGATCGTGAACCGTCAGAGACGGCTTGGGAAGGTCCGACACCCATTTCTGAGAAATGGCCCCCGGTTACGAAACCTACTCCACTGGAGGAGCGAAAATTTTATCCGGGCGCGGGACACGATCTAGTGGAAAAGAAGAATAAGTTCAGCATCTTAGAAAATAAATAAAAACAGGAAGAGGGCTTTCCCCAAATAGGTGGAAGCCCTCACGGTCTAACTTTTTTCTTCCCTAAGCTTTAAACGGCCTGACTCTCCTTCACTGACAAGGTTATCTTATAAAGCATGGTCAAGACCAGCAGGCCGATTGCGTATATCATGAACGAGATGAACAACTCCGGTATCGTGGGCATGTATTCGGTGATATGCTCCAGCGGTGAAGGAACGAATCCCCCCGAGATCAGGCCCAGACCTTTATCGATCCAGGTGGACAGAACCACGAGGACACAGGCAATGGGCAGGATTGCCTCGTTTTTACGTGTAGCCGGCACGACAAGAAGCGCGATGGCTATAAAGGCCATTATCAGAGACGACCACATCCAGGGCACTAAAGCGTTCTTCCCGTGCAACCCCTGGAACAAATATATAAAATGCTGCTTGTGTTCCGGTATCTGGCTGTAAAAAACAGTGAATACCTCGAGGGAGAAGAAAAAGACGTTGATGATTATGGCGTAGGTTACAATCTTGGCCAGGGTTTGAATGGCCTTGGTCCCGGCGTCGAAGCTGGTGACTTTCCGGATAAGCAAAGCCAGGATGATTAGAAGTGACGGCCCGGCGGCAAAAGCTGATGAAAGAAAACGGGGCGCCAGAATAGCGGTCAGCCAAAACCCGCGGCCGGGAATGCCGGCGTACAGAAAAGCGGTAACAGTGTGGATGCTGACGGCCCAGGGTATTGATAGATAAATCAGGGGCTTAATCCAGGCCGGGGGTGGCACGCTCTTCCGCTCAGCCGACAAAGTAATCCAGCCGATCAGAATGTTCAGGCCCAGATATCCCGAAAGCACGACCACGTCCCAGAAAAGGACGGAATTAAGTGAGGGATAGCGGAATATGTTCAACAGCCTGAAAGGCTTGCCTAGATCCACCGTAACGAACAGCATGCACATCAGGATGGAGGCCACTGCCAAGAATTCACCCAAAATGGTAATCCGGCCGAATTCCTTATAATTGTGGAGATAGTACGGCAACACCACCATCACGGCTGAGGCGGCCACTCCAACAAAAAAAGTAAGCTGAGCGATATAAAATCCCCAGGATACGTCACGGCTCATACCTGTGATACCCAAACCCTCTGAGAGCTGGTAAAGGTAAAATAGGAACCCTAGGCCGATGACGGCCATCAACGCGGTCAGCCATGCGTAATACTTTTTACTTCCGAATAGCGCTTTTTCTAGCATATCGACCTCATACTATATAAAAGATATTAGGTCCGGTCCCCAGACCCGGTTTACGTCGAATAGCATGGTGAGTGTGAAGAACCTTTCTGACCGAGGAGTGAATGTCATCCAAGGCACCGAAAGTCAGGGCCTTGTCCTGGCACGCCTCGACGCAAAGGGGAAATAGGCCTTGAGCCAGCCTTTCGGCGCAGAAATTACATTTTTCGACCACACCCATACTCCTGGTGGGAAAACTGGGATTAATCTTTTCAATATGTTTCCGCGGGTCAACCCAATTAAAGCTGCGGGACCCGTATGGGCAGGCGGCCATGCAGAAACGGCATCCGATACACCGGTGAAAGTCCATGAGTACAATGCCGTCCTTGCGCTTGAAAGTGGCCCTGGTAGGGCAGACCCTGACGCACGGAGGGTTATCGCAATGATTGCACAGGACCATGAACGGCTTTTCTTTTATCTCTTCCGGCAAATGTTGATAATACTGGGACGGAAAAGTGTTTTCATACTCTTCGGTCCAGACCCACTTAACCTCGTGCTTCGGTTCCGCGATGTCGGGTACATTGTGCCCCTTGTGGCAGGCAATAATACAATCCGTGCAATCCTTGGGGCATTTTTTTACGTCAACAACCATGGCCCAACGCGTTCCCCTGAGGGCCCGGTTATCGGGACCATATAGCGGCCTTGCGGCATCTGCCACTGAAGTCAGCAAGGATTTCGCTCCCAGCCCCAGCACGGACAATCCGGTAAGTTGCAGGAATCTCCGTCTACTGCTGTTTCTTCCGCTGCTCTTCATCACAGACTCCCTTTTTGATCAATGTGGCACTCCCAGCAATAAGGATTGACATCCACGTATGTGTGGCATCTATCACAGAAATCGGCCTTGCTGGCATGGCAGTCGAGACAAGTGTCGGTCAAGCTTATTTTAAAGGTCCGCCCTGCTTTGTTCTGGTACATCCTGTTTCCGTCACGAACCACGGCCGTACGCCAGTCGTTTAGTAGCTGCATATGCGACGTTCTCATATAATCCGTGTCCTCCACGCAATTCTTTTCCTCTTTCGGCAGGACGAGATTCGGCGGAGTTGAGGCCTTCCCCCGGTTGTACCAGACCGGGATCGTCACCAGAACGATGAATACCGCGAGCCCGGCTATGATTTTGCGCGAATCATTCATCCCCATTATCCTCCGTCTCTCCAAGAGGTTCGCCTCGGAGATTGTAGTCTCTCTCGTTCTCGCCTTCCATTACCAGGGCGTTCGCCACCAGTTCATGAACGCCGAGAACATCGACTTCCGGTACCCAGTATTCCATAAGCGGCGGCAACGTGGCCCGATCGATGGCGCAGATGCAGGCCAGCTTGTTCACTCCGTGCTTTTCATGAACGTAACTCACGGCATTGGCCCTGGGAAAACCTCCCCGGAGCCTCATTTCCATGAACTCATCGGTCCCCAGACCGGCGCCCCCTCCACAGCAGAATGTCTGCTCTCTAATGGTGTTTTCAGGCATTTCGTAGTAATTGTTGCAGACACTCCTGATCACATACCTTGGTTCCTCGAAAAGACCCATGCCTCGTGCGGGATTGCACGAATCATGGAAAGTAACCTTGAAGTGATCGTTCCTGCCGGGATCCAGTTTCAGCCGATTGTGTTTTATCAAGTCCGCCGTGAACTCGGTGATATGTACCATCTTGGTTGAGGCCGCGTTAGTGAATTTGGTCCCGGTGATAGGTGAGACCGGCAGCTCTAGGAAATCGGCCGGACCGTTCATAGTATCCATGTACTGATGGATGACCCGCCACATGTGGCCGCACTCACCGCCCAATATCCACTTGACCCCCAATCTTTCCGCCTCGGCGTACATCTTGGCGTTAAGCCTTTTCATCATCTCGTGGGAAGTGAACAGACCGAAGTTCCCGCCCTCCGAGGCATAGGTGCTCCAGGTATAATCGAGACCAACATGCTCGAAGAGCATTAAATAGCCCATGAGAGTATAAATGCCCGGTTCGGCGAATACGTCACCGGATGGTGTTATGAAAAGAACTTCGGCGCCCTTCCGGTTGAAAGTAGGCTCGATCTTGACACCAACGAATTCTTCTATGTCAGCCACCAGGTATTCGATGTTCTCCTTGAAGGTGTGCGGTCTCAGGCCGAGATGGTTCCCTGTGTTAAAGCAGTTCGCGACCGGCTCCAGAATCCAGTTGATATTACACCCGATTAGAGTGAGCAGTTCCCTCGCTAACATGGTTATCTCGGCCGTATCGATGCCGTAAGGGCAGAATACTGAACAGCGCCGGCACTCGGTGCATTGGTAGAAATAACTGAACCATTCTTTGATAACATCAATAGTCAATTCCCGGCTTCCAGCCAATTTGCCCAGGATCTTACCAGCCTTGGTGAACTCGTTTTTATAAACCGATCTTAAAAGCTCGGCCCTTAAAACGGGCATGTTTTTGGGATCGCCGGAGCCGAGGTAGAAGTGGCATTTATCGGCGCAGGCCCCGCACCTGACGCAGATATCCATGAATATCTTAAGAGATCTGTATTTATCCAGCCGTTCTCTTAAACCGTCGATGATGATCTCTTTCCAGTTATCAGGGAGTTTCCAGTCATCATCCGTCGGCCTCCACTCCCTCGGATTCGGCAGGTCGAGGGTCTGCAGAGCGGACGGTTTGGTCGGATAACACCAATTTCCCGGCCTGAACTCAGCTGGTGTCTCCATCCACCCTTTTTTAGGCGGACGGTAATCTATTTTTACTAATTCCTCTGGTGCAGGATAATCTTCGGACATCTTATTTAACCCCTCTCCACAGGTATTTGGGCCTCAATCATTTGCTCCCTGAAATCATCCTCGTACTCTTCATAAGTATGTACTTTCACAGGATAATTCCACGGATTCACGTGCCGAACCGCTCGGCTGTTGTTGGCCAGGTTCCTGGTTGGGCTGAGGAAAACCCCGGCCATGTGCATGATTTTACTGTACGGCAGGTAAGCAATCAGGACACTTACGTAAAAGATATGCATATAAAACAGATAATCCGGTCCGGAGATCCCCTTACCGGGTAAAGCTGGATGAAAGCTGACCAGCCCCACCGCCAGCTCACGGACCCCTACTACGTCCACTTTAAAAAAATACCGCATTAAAATACCGGAACCGGCTATGCAGAGAATCAAGAAAAGTGGAAAATAATCAGCGGCCAGAGAGATGTAGCGAATCTGGGGCATTACTAATCGGCGTATGAACAGATAGCCGACGGCGGCGAACAGGACGAATCCGCTCAGCAAATATGCGGGTAAACCCACTTCCAGGATCCCATCCAGCCTTTCGAGCCAGGTCACAAAGAACGGCACCGGCTCCAGAAAAAATCTTAAATGCCGGATAACCACCGTCAAAAAAGCGTAATGAAACGCCAGCCCGGCCAGCCAGAGCCAGGGAAATCCACCATAAGCAAGTCTCGGCCCTTCCCGGAGCTCCGCCCTGGTATTTCTGAACAAGGACC
>JAZGHI010000436.1:0-14636 GCA_036480955.1 Candidatus Adiutricales bacterium | reverse complement strand
GTATTCAGGATTCATGGTCAGGTAGGGATTGTCCCATTCCCCGAGGACACCGAGGCGCTTGAACTGGTCGCGCTGAATGTTTACATATTTTTCGGCATAGGCCCGGCAGAGACGCCGCATCTCAACCCGGCTTATCTCGGCTTTCCGCTCGCCCAGTTCCTGATCCACCCGGTGCTCGATGGGCAGTCCGTGGCAATCCCATCCCGGAACGTAAGGGCTGTTAAATCCCATCATCTCCCTGGATTTGATTATCATATCTTTGAGCACCTTGTTCAGCACCGTGCCCAGATGAATGGGGCCGTTGGCGTAGGGGGGACCATCATGAATGACAAACTGAGGCCGGCCTTCGCTCCGGGCCCTGATTTTTTCATAAAGCCCCATCTCCTGCCAACGTTCGAGTATTTCCGGTTCCCTCTTCGGCAGGTTGGCCTTCATCGGAAAAGTTGTTTTGGGCAGGTTAAGGGTCTCTTTGTAGTCCATGGTATCCTCCGTTTATTCTTTCCACATAATTAAATCTAATTCAAGGATTCAGTGAGTTTAACTTCCTATTCCGTAGAGACAAACGGGAACTTGTCTCGCGATCACGCCTGGAAAGCGTGTCTTGAGCTTACTAAAGGGGAGGACTTCTCCCATGGAGAAGCCCTCCCCCGGCTCCGGCCTTTGTTCAACCGGATCTTCCCGGTCTTTTTAAGACCTGTAGACCTTAAATGGCCGGGTTTCCGGGGCGTCCTGGTTGGGGCGACCCGAAAAAGATCAAAAAAAACCCCGCCTTCTCGGCGGGGTCGGATGAGTCGCTAATATTTTCCGCGGCTACAAACCTCCCCGCCTCCGGGTAATAACTACCCCGATAATGTTAAGAAGAGAGATTAGTATCCTTTTATTCAATATTTATTACCTCTGGTTTCGGATTACCATGCCACTGATTATATGTCAAGGTCTAAATTTCAAACCTCCCTGGAGATCTAAAAGAAACCAGTGATAAGGAAAGTGTAAACATTTCGCTTGAACTCAAATGGATCCGGCGAGGGTTGATTTGAGTCATTCTTGGTGTACGTCCATATAAGCATAGTCTGGAAGTTGCTAAAAAAATTCCGGGTAACCTTAACCGCGACTTCCCATCGGAGATCCTCCCGGGTGCTTGGAGCCTGGTACTTTATCGTACCATAGTTAGCGCCGACATCGGCTACAAATTCACGAACAGCAGGGAATGTAACCCCGACCGAAGCCTTATAACCTTTATAATCAGGCAGGGCGTTCGTCACCGGATTATCGTGCTCGAAAGCCGCTCCGCCGCGAATGGTCAGGACCTTTCTCGCCGCGAGCGTGAAATCGTGATAAAAGGTACCGGTGGCGTTATAGTATAAACTGTTTGGTGTATTGTCCAGCATGACCCTATATTGGGCGAGACCCGTAAACCCGAAGCGATTGGACTCATTTAAAGCGTAGGTGATGGCCGGGCTGATACCATAAGTATTCAGACGATGGTCCCCCGCCGCGATGTAAAGGCTGGCATCCCCCACTACCTGCAACGAGATCGGTGGTCTATTCCTTTGATAAAATCCGGAGAAAATGTGGCCTATCAGATCGTTCTGAGTTAGTGTGTAGTACAAATTTGAAGTAAACGAATATGAGAACCCCATCCGAGTGACGCGGCGATTGACGAGATAGTATGACCCTTTGAATTTTAAACCAATGCTCCAGTCACTCCTTCCCGTAGCAGCCGTGGCTATAATACCCGCCGGTTCCAAAGGCTGATTGGTAACATTATCATCGTACTGGAGGATTAAAACGGCCAGGGCTGAAAACGGCTTGCGTCTTTTCTCTTCCTTCTCGATATTGGCCAGAAATTCCCGGCAGTTCTTAAGCAAGCCTTCGTCAGGACCGGCGGCGATGGCCTGGTTCAATCTATCCTTAGCCTTCACCAGATCGTCTTGTTGAAAACTTACTAAGGCCAGATGAAACAAGGCAAAGGCCTTTAACTTAGGATCAATTTCAGAAACTTTCTTGAATTCCGTTTCGGCGCGCGAATAGTCTTTCTTATTCAGATACACCAATCCACGGTTCATATAAATATCGGCCCTGTTCGGGAAGGCGACCAGTGCCTTGTCGTAATAGAGTAGAGCGTTTTTATGATCTTTTGAACTCGAGTAAATGTTCCCGATCTCGACGAGAAGTGGCTTCCGGCCTTCGGGATCAGCCTCATATACTTTTATCAAGACCTCGATAGCTTCCTGGCTTCGTTTAAGCTTAGCCAGCGTAAGCCCCCTGAAATATTGATAATCCAAATTCGTGGGATCTAGTTTTATGGCTTTATCCAAATATTTCAGAGCCTCAGTGTAATTCTCGTCCTGAAATTCGAATTGGCCCCGCTGGAAGGCTTGCTTGGCTTCAAAATTTTCAGCAAACGCTACACCGGGCAACAAGATTACAAGATTGATACAAATTACCAAGAACATATATTTCAATCCACGAGACATACGCATTTCACTCCATTTTGAAAAATAGTGGGCACGAGGATAATTCTTGACATTAGAACATGTTACAAAATAATAGAGCCTGTATTTTAAGTCAAGAAAAAATATATGCGTCTTTTTTATGTCGATTATCGTCTTTGATAATCACTCCCCGGATGAATAGGTTGAATGATAATTTGAGATTCTTGAGAAGCCTGTTCCACGGATCGAACTAAAGGAGTAATTGACTTAACTTACCGAATTATCAAGAATATTTCCGGGATTAAAATTCAATCCCGTCCTTTTTCTAAAGATTCCGGTGTTATTTTCTGAATTCAAAAAGTTAAGATATGATCGTTAAACGAGGAGTTAAAAAACCAAGTCTCATTTATAAGTATAGGCGGTGAGGGCTAGATTTCGATCCAATGGAGCGCGCGCTGAAGAGGAGTAACTCTTTCTTTTCGCCTTAAAGGCCATTTATGGAATTGGGCCAGACGGCGTATTTCATCCAGCCGGTTGTGAACTTCATCCCGCCCCAGGTGGATCATTTCCACGGTAGAGGAAAAATCTGACCAATGGATATGTCCCACCTCCGGCCGCAAGACCAGATGCGCCTCGTTTAGCTGGGATTCCTTGAGAACATAACCTTCTATATCCTCTGACCTGAAGAGAATGTCTATGCCTCTTTTAAATTCCACGTCTTCCTCGACTACCCGGTCAAGTTCTACGTCCACGGCCAGCGTGACCTCCGCCCCCATATGGAAAAGAGGAATAACCGGAACCCGATTCAAGACTCCCCCGTCGGTCAGGAGGAGATTGTCCAGAGGGAACGGGCTGACAACCCCTGGGATGGAAACGCTGGCCAGAACCGCTTCGCGTAAAGGGCCATGCCGAAACAGCACAGGCCGCCCGCTTCTAAGATCGGTACTCACCGCACAAAACGGTAGAGGTAAATCCTCGATATTCACATCCGGAACACACTCATCTAACATGGTGCGAAATGTTTGCGTTTCCAAGATCGAGGATCTGGTTACCATAAGCGTCTGGACGTAGGCTTTTTTTATAAAGGTTTCTATTCTCTGTGAGAGGCCTTCGGGTTTGTCATGAAAGACCTCCTTCATTATTTGCAGGCCCGCCCGACGAAAAAGGTCTGATTCAAGGAAGACCTGCAGGCGGTTTTCCAGTTCGGCCGCATTTAAACAGGAGGCGTAAACTCCTCCAACCAGAGCTCCGATGCTGCAACCGGACAGGAATGATATTTTGATACCGGCCTCCTCCAGAGCTTTGAGAACTCCGATATGGGCCAGACCTCTTGCTCCTCCGGCTCCCAGGGCCAATCCCAATTTTACTCTACCGAACATGGAGCAAGCATATCCTGATTTTATTTGTAAATCAAATGAGACAGCAATCGAGCCGCGGCCCCGCCTTTAATCATATTCTCGGCTTCAGACTCCAGGTCTTCGGAAGTCATTTCCCTGAAATACCTGCCCGGCCGGATGAGGGGAAAATCACTGCCGAACAGTATCTTCCGCGGACCTATAATGCTTCCGGCCAATCGATATATCTCCGGCCTATAAAGAAACGGGGAAGCGGCGGTATCAAAATAGACGTCGGTCAGGGCCTCCGGCACCTCCCTTTTCATGAGATTAAAGAAAAACAGACCTCCCCCCCAATGAGCCAGAATAAGCTTTACTCCCTTTAAAGCGAGAACCAGATCGTAAACCATTTTCAGGTTCATGGGGGTCTTACCCGGATATTTATGGCCAATGGGTTCGTTGACGTGCAGAAGGAACGGGAGGTCTTTTGACCGGCATAGCTCACCCAGAGCGACGATAGTATCACCTACGCGGTCATCCCAGCCGCCTCCGTATACGGCCAGTTCTCCCAGGCCGTATAAACCCGACTCAACGGCCCGTTCCGCCTCCGACTCTGCCCAGTCTTGCTTGACGCTGAATGAGGCCAGACCCATAATCCGGCCAGGGTACCGCTCCTGGGCCTTGAGAATGTAATCGTTATGAACCTTTGCTTTCTCCTCGTTCGACCAGGGAAATCCGAAAGCCAGGGACATGTCTACGCCATCCTGGTCCATGGCTTGAATCAAATCGGACGCCCCGGCCAGACGGGATTTGGGGTCCTGGTATATACCGGTGAAGGCCGGCTCTCCCACGAAAAACATCTCTCTGTCGTCTCTGACTTCTTTCGGGAAAATATGGGTATGGACGTCGATAATCATGTTGATATTTTAAATTTTAAGCTCCGATCAGGTCCCGAAAAGCCGGAAGGCCCTTGTATCCAGTCGCCGTCCTCGCGGCGGCGGCGATGGCCTGGGCCAGAGCCTCCGCCCCCAGGGCCCCGATCAGCGATTCGTTTCCCTCCGGCCCCTGGCCCGTGGCCAGGCTAAATACCATGTCCCCATCACCGAGAGTACTAGCTGGACGTATGGCCCGCGCGAAACCGGCCGAGGCCATGCGGGCCACGCGGGCAATCTGGATCTTAGTCAACTTCGCATTTGTGGCCACCACACCGAGGACCGTGTTCGGATCGGATGGGGCAAAGAGGTCGGCCGCATCGCTGAGCACGGTCATGGCCCCGCATACAGACTTTCCGTCCGGATCTCGGACACCGGCCAGGATTTGGCTGTTATCCGGATCAACCACGTCGCCCACCGGGTTAGCTACGGCCAGAGCGGCAACCTTAAAATCACCGGCCTTCATTCCGGCCGAACCCAGACCTGTCTTCATGGCCCGGTCGATTCCGGCTATTTTACCGGCTGTCGCCCCGGTTCCGGCCCCGATTGAGCCCTGTTCTACGGGCTTGCCGGAAGCCGCCTGCGCCGCTTGGTACCCCATATTTTCATCAGGAAGGTTAAATGTCTGATTAAAGAATAAATCGTAAATTACCGCTCCGGGAACCAACGGGACCCGGCCGCTTGACGTCACCAGTCCATAACCCTTTTCGGTCAGCCATCTAACGACCCCACTGGCTGCGGCCAGACCGTACACGCTGCCTCCGGTCAAAAGAATTCCGTGGATCTCTTCAGTACGGGTCAGGGGATCGAGGAGGTTGGTCTCTCTCGAGCCCGGGGCCATGCCTCGCAATTCCATCCCGGCCGCGGCCCCATCCGGACATAAAATGACCGTGCATCCGGTGCCATTTTCTTTGTCAGTGACATGACCAACCGTAATTCCGGGGATATCGGTCAAGGTCATTTGTGTACCGCTCATGGAACAGCCTCCTTGAAATCAGCGTAATTTAACTCATGCCGGGGATAAGTCTTAAAAAGCTAACCACCCATTACGGATCATAAGAGGATGCTCCGGGTGGTCACGGAAAAGCCGGTACAGCCCAGGAAAGAGCCAGGAGGTGCCATGGAGGTCAAGAACGGCCCTGGCGAATAGTGAGCCGCTCCTTATGAAATGCCTGACCCGGATTCCTCGGTCTCAGGCTTACGCTTTATAAATTCCAGTTCAATCTGATCAGGCGGAACGTCTCGACGCCCCTCCAGGTGAATAAACACGTCAAACCGCCCTTCTAGATCTGAAAGTTCATTTCTCTTTCGATTTAACAAATAATTTGTCACCGATTCATGCAGGATTCCGTGAACCTTCTCTGTTTGACCCTTGGATACCCTCTGTGTAATTCTGCGGATGACCGCCAGGGCAGTGGCCTCCGAAGATCGGATCACGCCCCGGCCGCCGCATATTTCGCATGTCAGGTACGTGGCGTATTCGATCGGAGGCCTGAGACGCTGCCGGGATAATTCCAATAGGCCGAATTTCGAGATTCGGCCCAGGTCGGTCTTAGCCTTATCCTTCTTCAATTCCGCCTTAAAAATCTTTTCAACTTCCCGGTTATGGGCCTTCTCGCGCATGTCGATAAAATCCACCACGATCAGGCCTCCGAGGTCGCGTAATCTCAGTTGGCGGGCCACTTCCTCCGCCGCTTCCTTGTTTATCTTGAAAGCGGTCTTTTCCAGGCTGGCTTCTTTGGTAGCCCGCCCCGAGTTTACGTCTATCGATACCAGGGCCTCGGTCGGGTTGATGACTATGGAACCACCGGACTTCAGGCTGACCTGGCGATTGAAAATGGTCTGGATCTGTTCCTCCACCTGATATTTAGAGAAGATAGGCCCTTTTTCCTTATATTTCTTGACTAGGTTCCGGTAACGGGGAGAAACAATCTTGAAATAATCCCGCGCCTTATTATAGACTTCGGGATCATCGATCAGAATTTCCTTTATTTGCGGGGTGAAGTAATCCCGGATGGTCCTGATGGCCAGGTCATGTTCCTTATGGACCAGTCTGGGTGAAGGCAGATCCGGAACCTGCCGGCGGATATCAGTCCAGAGCCTCTGCAGATGGTTCAAGTCTCTTGTTATCTCGGCTTTTGTTCTGTCCTGCGATACCGTTCGCAGGATGAATCCGAGTCCCTCCAAGTTAGGTTGATCCTTGATTATTGATTTGAGGCGTTGGCGTTCTTTCTCGTCCTCAATCTGGCGGGAAACACCAATGGTCTCCCGGCCGGGGGAGAGGACCACGTTTCGCCCGGCCAGCGAGACGTAAGTGGTTAAAGCCGCTCCTTTGTTACCAGTCTCCTCCTTGGTTACCTGGACTAAAAGCTCCTGGCCCTTAACCAGGACCTTTCGAATGTCCGGCCACCCCCGTTTAGGAGGGTCCTGGTGGAAATATTCCGGGTGGATTTCGTTGACCTGAAGGAAGCCATGGCGTTTGGCCCCGTAATCTACGAATGCCGCCTGGAGACCTGGTTCGATGTTTACCACCACGCCTTTATAGATGTTACCGCGCGTCTGCTCTTTAATAGAACTGTCCGTATAAAACTCTTCCAGACGGCCGTCTTCGACTATGGCGATACGGTATTCCTCCGGGTCGGAGGCATTTATGAGCATTTTTTTCACAGTGCTAATACTTCTTCCTTTGGCTGGTGGTCATCCCGGAACTGGTAAACTTGATACATGAATGCTTCCAGACGGGCCAGGGAGTTAGTCTGTTCCTGACCATCGCAGGCTATATTCAGAACCGGGATGTTGTTGTGGTCTTCTCGGAAACTTTTCAAGAGAGCCGTGACCACGTTTCCCGGCATACAGGTGAAAGGTATGATATTGATTATACCCGAGGCGCCTTTGAGCACGAAGTCCTTTGATTTTCCGATGGAGAGAACAGCCTCTCCTTCGAAGCTCCGATGGAGATAGGGATCGGCGAAATCGTATGTCTCGGTTATCAGGGGTTCGCGGTAGTTACGCAAAAACCCGCGGTATATTTCCTCCAACTTATGTTTGTCCTTGTGCTGAACGTGGTCGACGAGCTTCCTTGAGAAGTGGTCTTTCCAGCGTCTCTGCAACCGGGAGACGGCCATATTAGCCTGGTTAAGATAGAGCAGCCATTCGGCCACCGGCGGCATCCAGACCTCCCCACCAAAGCGTTCGAGGTTCCGGACCGTGTCTTCGTTAGAGAACTCATTATTCCTGGTATATATCTCGCCCACTACACCGATAATCGGCCTTGATCCATGATTCTTGACCCTGACCCCTACCTGTCGGACCAGGCAGCGTTTAAGGCATTCCACCAGGTCACGGCGATTTTTGACGATCTCGCAAATGTCCGCCAGGCAGGCCTGATAAACCTCCTCCGCCTCCCCCGGATAGATCTCATAAGGCCGGGTCTCGAGCAATTTCTTGATGACGATATCGATGGCTACTATGGCCTGCCAACCCAGTCTGGTAAAATCCTTGCCGGCCACGCTCTCCAGTTCCTTGTGAAGGGAATCCGTTTGTTCCGGAGCATAGATCGGGACATTATCATACCCGAGTTCATCCAGGACCAGACGATGGAAACGGTGGTACTGGCCGAAACGGCAGGGACCGTCACCCGAGGCCATAAAAAAGGCCATGCTCTCCGGATCGAAATCGGGCCGCTGCACCATTTTAACCATGTCACCGGTGGTCAGGGTACATGGGTAGCACTCCTTACCCGAGGTTAATCTTCGACCTATATCCAGGGTCTCACGGTCGGAAGGCGGCAGCACTTCCGCCTCAACTCCACAGGCCTGGAATGCCGCGGCTATCCCCTGGGTATGGTCGGTCATGGCCGGGATGAAAATTTTTCGCTTTTTTACCTCGTTGATGTGCCGTCCCCTGAAAGTAAGCAGACTCAAGCTTTCCTCGGGCGGGTCCACGTTAACCAGGCTATCCAGAAAAGCCTCCAGCCGGGTTACGGCTCCCACGTCCGAACTGTGTTCGTCGATCTCGATCTCCAGGTACGGTTTACCCCGCATAATATCCCGGAAAAAATGTAAGATGAAGGAATCAGGCCCGCAGCCGAAATTGGTAAAAAATATTCCGTAAAGCCTTTTATCCCTTCGGATTATTTCCGCGGCGGCCAGAATTTTTTGGGCGTAGCGCCAGTAATGGTGGATGGCCTCCTCATGATATTCCGGGTCGTCCAGGGGCAGAAAGTCCATGGGAATTCCTATCACCCCCAGGTCACGAAGCTTACGGGACAGGTTGAGATTGATACCGGGATCGAACCCATTGTAAGGTCTGGAGACGACCACCATGGCCATCCAGCCCTTTTCTTCCAGGGAGTCCAGAATCTCACGGCCCCGGTCCAGTAATCGCCGCTGGAAATTCTCTTGTGCCTCCAGGCCCCGTTTTACCGCTTTTTTCACTTCACTGGCGCCGATGCCAAGCCCCTGGCCGACTTGGATCATGGAATTGCGCAGGACCTTTTCCCCATCCCTGAAGTAGATGGGAGTCTGTATTATTTCCACCCCGAACGACTCGAAATCAATCGCGGCCCGGCTGGTGTAAGTCAGCGTCTGGGAGTAGGGGCAGATTTTGCTCTCCTTCATCTCCATGTTTTTCCGGGGCATGTTGATGACGCTGGGTAGAAAAATCCGTTTCACCCCTTGGTCGATGAGGTCAAAAATGTGACCGTAGCCGACTTTGGTCGGAAAGCAGGGCTCGTTGACCGCAGCTTCTACCCCGCGATGGATAAGCTTTTTATTGCTCTTCTCAGACAGGACCACCTCGAAACCCAGGACGGTAAAGAAGGTTTTAAAAAAAGGCATCAATTCGTGGAAAAACATGGCCCTGGGTATACCCATGACACCCCTGTCCAGCCCATCCAATGGCTTGGCCTCGGGTGGATTCAGGAGCCACTCAGAGCGTTCTTCGAAAAGATCCGGAATACCGCTTTTCGCGGACTCCTGCTTCTTTACGTCGTACTTTTCGCAACGTGAACCATAAAAAAGCGGATCCTCACCCTCGATGGTCACTTTGCGGATTTCGCAGGTGTTGACGCAGCCATTGCACTCAAAAGAGCTGATATCGTACTCGCGTTCCGAGAGATCGAATCCCTTGAATTTACTTTCAGTCCAGGTTCTCTCGCGCATGGCCAGGATGGCCGAGCCGATGGCCCCGGTTACATCGGCGTGGTCTGGGACGGTGATCTTTTTCCCCATGATCTTTTCAAAAGCGGCCACGATGCCTTTGTTAAACGCCGTGGCCCCCTGGTAAAAAATATGGTCACCCACCCGGCGGTCCTCCACGACCTTGTTTAAATAATTTGTGACAATGGAATAAGACAGCCCGGCTACCAGGTCCGGGGTTTCGGCCCCCTGCTGCTGATGGTGAATCAGGTCGGATTCCATGAATACCGTGCACCGCTCTCCCAATTGAACCGGATTTTCAGCCGACAGAGCCAGGTTTCCGAATTCTTCCTTTATGTTAATCCCGAGTTTTTCAGCCTGTTCTTCGAGAAAACTCCCCGTACCGGCGGCGCAGACTTTGTTCATCATAAAATCGACGATTGCCCCGTTTTCCAGGCTTATAAATTTGGAGTCCTGACCTCCGATCTCGAAGATGGTGTCCACTTCAGGATCGATGGCTGCCGCGGCCGTGGCCTGGGCGGTAATCTCGTTTCGGACTACGTCCGCGCCTATAAAATCTCCCGTTAGATAACGGCCTGACCCCGTGGTGCAGGCTCCGACAACTCGAATCTTGTCCTCGACCCGTTCTCCCACGGCCCTGAGGCCGGTCTGGATGGCTTCGAGGGGCCGGCTGGCGGTCATCAAATATTCCCGGTCGAGGACGTTCATATCCTCATCTATCAGGACTATGTTTGTACTTATGGACCCGACGTCGACTCCGAGATACGCGTCTACCTTCTCCCCCGGAGCCAGGTCATGCAGACTCCGGAAGTTGGTGGATGGTTCGGTCTCGGCCCTGCTCAAGGGTTCAAGCCGGCTGGATTCGGGCCTCTCATGGAGTATATAATTTTCAAGACGGTCTAGCCCGGTGAATGGAGTTAGATCATCAACATGGTCGCCGATCTGGTCGAGTCTGCTGAGCGAGGCCCCGATAGCGCCCATGGAAGCATACTATTCGGGTATTATGAGCCGGCCCTCACCTAAATCCATAACGTATTCGAAAGCCTTGCGCACCCCATGATTAGCCGCCACGCCGCCATGAAAGCTTACCGGCGGCATGATTTTCTTGCCCTTGGCCAGATTGCTCTTCAGGTTGCGAGCCATGGCCCAGCAAAGACCGGCGATAATTTCAAAATCGGGTGTGGCCTCCTGCTGGAGGTGGATCATGTCGGTCTTGGCGAACACACTGCATCGCCCGGCCAGACGGGGCGGGGTGGTGGATCTGAGGGCCTCATGGCCGAATTCCTCTATGCTGTATCCGAGACGATGGGCCTGCTGGTCCAGAAATGACCCTGTTCCCGCGGCGCATATGGAATTCATGGCAAAATCAGCGATTATCAATGGCCCGTTATTTTCAGAGTCAACCAGGATGAGCTTGGAATCCTCACCGCCCATGTCGATGATTGTTCTGGTTTGAGGAACGAAGTGGCTGGCGGCTCTGGTCTGGGCAATGACTTCGTTGATAAAGACTCCGCCCAGGAGATCGGCCATGGTCTTGCCCCCGGTACCTGTGACTGAGACGGTAGCAATCTGGCCGGTGTCATATTGGGAAAGGAGCCTTCCCAAAACCTCCAGAGCCACCTCGAACGGCCGCCCCCGAATTCGGGTATAATCATCGAAGACGACTTTCAATTCCTCATCTAAAAGAACGGTATTAAGACTTATCGAACCAACATCCAGACCCATATGAAACCTGTTGCTCATGAACCCCAAAGGCCTCCCTCTCTAACTTGAAATAACTTGCCTAACAGCTTTTATACGCGTCGAAAAAATATGTCGTCAGCGTGAACTTCCTGGAGAATCATTCCATCGCTTCTTAACTTTTGTACAATCGTTCTCACCTCTTCTCGGGGCAAACCCAACGCTGAGGCCAGTTCTTTCACCCCGCAGGGCCGGCGGCCGACTAACTGGAGAATCTCCTCCCGGGCCCCTTCCCTGGCTTTCTCGGGCCGTTTCTTTTCAAACCCTCCCGCCACCTGTGTCTTGCTTCCAAAAAATTTTTTTATCCGATCGAGCTCTCCCTCGTTAAGAGGCTGAGCCGATTTATCCGCCGGTGGGCGGTAAACGGTGTTTATCTGGATTTTATCCGGTCTGATCATCTCCGCCGCTTTTCTAAGCCCGGCCAATTCTTCCTCTGAATCGTTGATACCTCTTACGAGAAGAATCTCCAGCCAGAATAATCCTGAAAATTCATCCCGGAACTCACTCAGACCCCTCACCACAGTCTCGATGTCCATGGCTGGGTGCGGCCGGTTGAGATTCCGGAAAGTCTCGGGAAAGACAGCATCCAGTGACGGTATCACCAGATCGGCCCCCAGGAGATCACGGCGGACTTCGGCGTCGAATAAAAGCGTCCCGTTAGTCAGAACACATACTTTAACCGGTGTTATATCTTTTATCCCGGCTATTATGCAGGCTATCTCGGCGTTTAAGGTGGGTTCGCCGGAGCCGGCCAAGGTGATGAAATCAAGAGCCGGGTGGGGCGAACCCAAGTAAGCTTCGAGTTCCGCCAGGACGTCATCGGCTATATTCATATCGAACCGCTCGATAGTCCTGACCGTGGTGGGGCCCACCTCGCAGTATAGACAATCCAGGGTACAGGTCTTGGGCGGGACCAAGTCCAGTCCCAGGGAGACGCCCAACCGTCTGGAGGGGGCCGGTCCGAACACGAACCTAAACTTATTTATATTCTCATCATCTACAGGTAAAATATCCATTACCGGGTCTTATTTTCAGACTGTGCGCCAACACTCTGGCAAGTAGACTTGATATTCGTCCGTGCAATGCTCTGTGTCAAGATTTAAATCACCGAAAGATTGTTTGGTTCACTTAGTATATTACATTACGAACTAGTGTCAATACCGCTGTTTTTCGTATTTTTCACGGCCCTTTGCATTTCTTATACAAAATGTTAAAGATAGGATGCCTTCCGGAATTGGAAACTTGATCTTGGAAAGCAGATACCTGAACAGGTAAGAACATAAAAAAAGATGATTTCCGCGCCCAAAAGGGTCTACTTATTTCTGGGACTGGGACTTCTTGCCGCCAGTCAATCCGGAAATATAATCAGGCTCGGTGAAGCGAACCTGGTGGCTATTGCCGCCTGGCGTTTGGGTCTGGCCGGCCTTATTTTGGCGCCCATGGCCGGTCCCAACCTGTCGGAACTGAGGAAAATAGGGAGGACGGACCTGGCCCTGCTCTGTCTCTCAGGGGGAGTGCTGGCCCTCCATTTTTTTACCTGGATTGGCGCGGTCCAAAATACCACAGTGGCCAACGCGGCTATTTTCTTTTCGATAAACCCGGTGATCACAGCCACGGCCGGTTACTTTTTTTTCGGTGAAAAGCTGAGTCCAAGGTTCATTCTGGCCATCATCCTGGGACTGGCCGGCATTCTAATTCTGGGCGGCAACGATCTGGCCCTCAAACCGGAGAATTTTGCCGGTGATATTCTAGCTATAATCAGCGCGGTGTTGTTCAGTCTCTATCTTCTTCTGGGGAAGACACTCAGGGCCATTCTCTCAAACACCGTTTATGTCTCCTCGGTTTACACGGTGGCCGCCGCGGTCAGCTTTATCTGTCTGATCCTTCTTGACCAGCCGATTCTCGACTATAACGCCATCACCTGGTTGTGTTTCATACTCATGGCCCTGCTTCCTACCGTATTAGGCCATACTTCCTTCAATTACGCCCTTCGGTACATCAATGCCGGCCGTATTTCGGCCGCGACCCTTTCCGAGCCCTTATTGGCTGGGATCGGAGCCTTCCTGGCCTGGGGAGAAACCATTACCTGGCAGGCGATTGGGGGATTCATCCTGATATCCCTCTCGGTGCTGGTCCTGGTGACGGATCAGGATTCCGCTTCGTAACGAACGTTGAACCGCCACTGATACGCCAGACGGCTTCTGCTGTATTTTTATTTTCCAATTTTGATGAAATCAGGGGTGAATTGGGAATCCACCCCTTTTTTTTAGCGGGCTTTTATTCGTATCTCAGGGCATCGATCGGATTTAATCGTGAGGCCTTGCGGGCCGGATAGAATCCGAAAAATATGCCGACTGCTCCGGAAAACAAGGTAGCCAGGAGGATCGAATCCAAAGCGACAATGGTTGGCCAATCACCCAGGTTGGAAATCAGTTGAGCCGATGCCACCCCTAATACAGTTCCCAAAAGACCCCCGATAAAAGCCATGGTTACCGACTCGACCAGAAACTGGATAAGAACGTCCCGTTCCCTGGCGCCCACGGCCATGCGGATACCAATCTCCCTTGTCCGCTCGGTTACCGATACCAGCATTATGTTCATGATGCCGATTCCACCCACCAGCAGGCTGACCCCGGCTACGGCGGTCAGCAGAAGGGTCATAGTTCCGGAGGTTTTTGAAGCCATGTTGGCGAATTCGTCCAGAGAACGAATAGTAAAGTCGTCATCAGCGTCCGGGAGGATGCGGTGCCGCTGCCGGAGCAGTTCCTCGATCTCACGCTTGGCCTCATTGACCAGGCTCTTGGTCTGGGCCGACACGCCAATAAAATAGACCAGGCCCGGCAGCCTCCGGCCCATGAGCCGGCGCATGACCGTGCTATAAGGTATGAAGACCACGTCATCCTGATCACTGCCATAACTGGTGGAGCCTTTTTTGTTCGTAATCCCGATAATTCGAAACGGAAAATTATTAATACGGATTTTCTGGCCTATAATCTCCTCACCCTGCTCGAAAAGATTCTCGGCGACAGACGCACC
>JAZGHI010000435.1:0-2271 GCA_036480955.1 Candidatus Adiutricales bacterium | reverse complement strand
CCTCTGCAAAACGAGTAATTTGAGGTCAAATCGAGGAGCACGAAAATTTAAGCCGCAGGAATACTTGTAGTATTTCGAGGACTTAAATTCGAGCGCGACAAAGAGTTGGGCCAAAGGACGAAGTTTTACAGATGTCTCAGAAATCTTCCTCCCACTTAATGAATCCAGGCTCGACGTCAACCATAGCATTGACAATCAATTCCACGAGCCCGCCATAAGTTAATCGCTCTTTTTCCAGAAGTTCATACCGTTCAAAAATATCACGCATCTGACCTTTACAGTTGGAACAGGGGGCCGCAACATATTTCTCTATCTCGGGTCCTCGGCTGTCCGAAAAGGCATCAAGGATCTGCTCTAGTTTTTTTCGTCCGGTAATTTTAAAACGCCATTCCGGAATGTTGTTACGGCTCATGACCGCATATCCACTGCCGCCTCCGCAGCAATAGTTATACGGGCCATGCGGATGCATCTCCCTGAATTGGGGACAAAGCTTTTGAACAATATCCCGTTGAGGTTTAATAATGCCCATCAACCGGGTTACATTGCAGGGATCATGAAGTGTGACCGGGAAGTTGTTTCTCTCGGGATCAAATTTAATCTTGCCGGACATGACGATGTCACGCAGCAATGGAAAACAGCTTTCACGCGGTATCTTCAAGGGCTCTGGAAGTACGCGGTCCGCGATGACGGTGAGCGCCTTATGCGCATGGCCGCACTCGCCCAGGACTATTTTTTTAACTCCTAGTCTCTCGGCCGCCTGGGCTTGGAGAATCGCGGTTCGTGCGAATTGTATGTCATCATAAAACACGCCATAATTGATACTGTCATAGGCGGCCAGGTCACTGGACAGGGTCCATGAAAGTCCCGCAGCCTGAAAGATTATCGAAAATGCCGCTATATTCTCCGGCCAGGCCAGGATTTCACCCGCGTTGTGAATGAGCAAAATATCAGCCCCTTCCACGTCCCAGGGAGTCTTAAATTCATAGCCGGTCTCCTCGGAAAATTCTTCATCGATAAAATCAGTGTTGTCCCGGACAACCAGGCTGTTCATTTTGGTGGAAGATCCGAATTCAAGCTGGTACATTGAACCCTTTTCGTGAAGTTCAGGGGTGGCAATACCCATTTCCTGGCTGAATATTTTCCTTATCTCTCTGGCCACAAGCGCATTATCAGCGCCAATCGGGCAGGACTGCGCACACCTCCGGCAGATATTACATCTATAGGCCAATTCACCCAGACGCGCCACGGTTCTCCAATTCAAGTCCACATCCCCGCTGCGCCATCTGGCAAAAGGCTCTTTTTTTATATATTTCTTATAAAGCCTTCGGAACACTTCCGTGCGATAACTGGGGCGATACATTTCATTCTCACCGCTGGCTTCGAACAGGTGGCAGGATTCAGAACAGGTGTTGCATCGCGCACAGTGTTCCATGGTGGTTTCGAGCATGGGCAAAAATGTCCAATTATCTTCTTTTGTAAAGAGTTTCCGCATACCATCTATAAATTTATTAACCAGTTCCTCTTCCTCTTCCCTGGTCTTCGGTTTTGGGACCGGAAGAATGCACACGTCGTCCAGAATACATGCAAACTGGTTTTTGGTATCCTCGGGCAGTTCCGCCCATTCCTTATCATCAAAATCTCCAGGCAAGGGCATCAAGTCTTCGACAGCCACGCTGGTAAGTTTCTCGGAGTTCTTACTGATGTCATTAATTTTAATGATTTTTTCTTTGCTCATGGGTTTACGCTTTTCCTTCCTCTGGTTTTGCGACAGGGTTAAAAGTGGCAACTTCCGCCCATGTTTCCTTACCGTGACCGGCAATATGAGGGGCAGACCAGGAGACCGGATAATTCAAGACTACACCGATTTTTTCATCGGTCTTAGGAGTACCTAAATTCGGTTCATCTCCCCAGCGAATATCGTGGTAAAGGAAATATTTCATAAAGAGGTGTGACATGTGCGTCAGGGGGATATAGGCAATAGTCAAAACAGCCAACAGCACCTGCGAGAAAAACAGTTTACTACTTATAGCAGCCATATCAAAGCTGATAAGATTGGCCATGAATGTGCGGGCCATGGTAAATGTGGGGTCAACAAAGAGCCAGGTCAGAACTGCTAGGGCAAAAGTAACGATAAATAGAACAAGATTGAAAAAATGTTCGAATGTTGAATAATTTTTAAGGCCGGAATCGGTAATCCTTTTATATATCAAGCCCACGGCGCCGATAATGACCAGAATAAAACCAACAGGTCCGACCACATTAGTCAAGGCA
>JAZGHI010000434.1:0-4849 GCA_036480955.1 Candidatus Adiutricales bacterium | reverse complement strand
TGGTTATTTTCCCCAATCTCTTTGTTGGACGAAAAAAATTATCCTCGGAATATCAAATATATGCCTGCGGCAATTTTTTTCGTCCGCCTCGATCTTGAAAAAAATTCCTCATTTCTGGACAGACACTTTCTAATTAAAATATTAAGATGAACTGGACTGGTCCGGTTCATCGAGCGAGTCAATGTACCACCACCAGTGGTCACGGTCAAACTGATACCTGGCCTCTTCCAAAGAATCGGGATCATACACTTCCCGTACAATCCAGGACCGGTGCTTCCACAGAAGCCGGTCAAAACGTTTCAGGGCCTTTTCTTCGGCGGCATCCAATTGGTGACGCTGAAACTCAAGCTCACTCCGGTAAAAGAGATAATCCCTGACGATGTCAGGGTGCTCTCCCAACAAGGGCCTTATCCTTTCCAGCATGACCATTATTTGGAGTTCGGCGGGCATGGCGGAAGTATAGCAAAGATATCCGTCCGGGTCATTCCTGGCAGGAGTGTCAAAGCCAGGTCGCGGGAAATTTCGTAAATGAGCCCTGTTTGAAGGATCGTTTTTTTAGTTTATCAAACCAGAGCGATACGTCAGGGCCAGAAGAGTTTTTCGGCCTCTTCTCTGAGCGCTTCCCGATGGTCCGGGTGGGCCACGTTGATCAGTTCCTCGGCCCTTTCCCGGTGGGATTTATTGGAAAGATAGGCGATGCCGTATTCTGTAATCACTGTATCCGCGAAGTGGCGGGGAATTGTAACTAGAGAGCCTTGCTCCAGTTGCGACACTATGGTGGATATCCCCCCAAGCACCGTGGATGGCAATAAAGTAACAGCCCGGCCTCCTTTTGAGAGAAACGAGCCGATGTGCATTTCGGTCTGGCCTCCCTGCCCGTTTATCATCCGGGTTCCGAACTGTGTCTCCGAACATATCTGCCCGGTAAGGTCTATCTGCATGGCGTTATTGACGGCTACCATATTGTCGTTTTTGGCCGTGGTTCTGATATTGGCCACGTATTCCGAATCGTACTGCTCGAAGGCCGGATTATTGGCCACAAATTCCACGTCTTCTTTTTCGCATCCGGCAAAGGTTGAAAAAATCGCTTTTCCGGGATGGAGGGTCTTATATTTTCCGTTGACCACCCCCGCTTTGACCAGAAGAGGCATTCCGGGACAGCCCATCTCGCTGTGAATACCCAGATCGTTTCTCTGGTCGAATACACCTAGTTTGACCATAAAGGAACTCGGCCGTCCGACACCGACCTGGATGGTGTCGCCGTCGCGAATCAGCTCCTTCAGGTGTCCGGCTATCTCTATGGCCGCCTGGGTTGGGTCGTCCAGGCCCAAATGAGGGGCGATGAATTCGCCCGCGTTCTCATACCCCATTCCCTGGGCGATGGTTATAATACCCCGCAAGAGGCCAGGAGTGTTGAGACCTATCTTGGATTCAATTTCCTCGGGTGTTTTCTTCTGAAATATTTTGTAAATCTCCTGCCATTCCTCCGCGGTCAAATCCGGCTGCTCGGGCTGTTCTACGAAGTAATCTATTTCTGAGACGTGTATGAAGTTACTGCCAAATGTTCTGATAGCCATCGGGTTTATTTCAGCCAGGACGATTTTAGCTCTTTTAGCGTAGCTCCGCTTGTGCCAGAGAGTGTGGCCGAAACTGCAGTACCCGTTTTCATCCGGCGGCGAAACAGAGGTTATGAATACGTCTATCCGGCTGGCGGCGCTTTCCGGCCTTTTCTCGTCTATTGCTTTGAACCGGGCCGAAAAAAGATCCGGCACGTAGGAGATCTTTTTTTCGTCTACCAGGGGCCGCAGCATGGAACCGATGAACAGTTCCACCCGGACATTAAACGCCTTTTCAATTTCCGGCGTGTACCAGCTTTGGTCCAGGGTCGGGGCGGCCAGAGAGATGGTGACGTCCTTCAGTTCCGATGCCCTGGCGGATAAGGCTTGAAAGAGAAGTGAAGGCGCTTCCGGTAAAGGCGTAACCACTGAATCACCGGACTTGACCACGCTAACCGCCTTTTCTTCCGATACGATTCTGCTTTTGAAATAGTCTTCCCAGGTGTTGTCGTAATGCAGCTTTTCTTTTGACTGGTCCATCTTTCTTCCTTTCTGAAATCATACTCCGGGTTTAATTTCCCGAAGGCTGGACTGGATACGTTTAAAAAAATGGGGCTTTATGCGTATCCGAAAAATAGTATGCTTAAAGAACCGTGTCAAGCCTGCTTTTGTTTCTGATTTTTTTTTGGATTTAATTCCTCGAATATCGCGGAGAATATTGTTATTTTACCATTGATTTCCGGCGCCTTTCAGCAGAACAATTCATTTCTCTTGTTCCTGATTTTTTATGCAGTTATAATTTCCCGTAACGAAAAGGAAGACGCTTGGGCCGGACTTGTTGAACTCAGCAGTCTTATGTGGCTACCCAGGCTCCAGGAGATAGGATGATAAAACTTTTCGCGCGTGCCCACGACCTTGAAAAAATTGAACCGTATTTAAATGAGGATTTTGTCGGTCTTGAAATCACCCTGCCCTGCGCCGGCGGCGGGAATGAGGAAAAAGCCTGGTCTGAACTAGCCGCGGAAAGGGACCTGGTGTTGATGGGCCATGGACCAAACGAAGGAAATCCCAGGGATGTGGAGTTTCTGGCCGAGAACACCCTGCCCAAGTTGAAGCTGGCCCTTGAAGAGGCCGGCCGGCTGGGAGTTACCATCTTGACCATTCACTTCAATCTGGATTCACGCTGGCTGCCGCCGGAGACGGTGGCGGGAAAAATTGAGCTTTTAAAACAGGTCGCCGGCTGGGGATCTGACGCGGGTGTGCGCGTGAATATAGAAAATTTAAGCGAGGCCGCCAAAGACCTGGAGACGGCTCTGGTCCAGGTTCCCGACCTGGGCCTGACCCTCGATACCGGCCATGCCATGCTCACCCACCCTGCCAGTACCGCGCCCGGGATTGTCAAGCAGTTATCCGAATATATCACTCACCTCCACCTCCATGACAACCACGGAACGGACGGCGTGAAAGGCGACCTTCATTTAATTCCCGGCGACGGTAAGGTTGATTTTACAGGGCTCTTCACCCTGCTGAAAGAAAAGGGGTACGACAAATCGGCCACTCTCGAATTGGCTCCGCCCGAGATGGCCAAAGGATGCCAACGGGTAATTAATTATTGGCTAGAGGCCCCTGGCATTAACGAAAAAGACGTCTAAGCTTACAGTTGACTTGGGCATTAGAGGAATTAAAACCATGAAAAAAATAACCAATGATATAAGCGGTATTGATACGGAAAAGAAACATGAAAAAGGAACTTCAGGTACGGAAGAAACGGGCCGTTCCCTTGATTTCATCAGGGCCATCGTGGCTGAGGATATAAAGACGGGCAAGAATAACGGCCGGGTCGCCACACGGTTCCCTCCTGAACCGAACGGGTACCTGCATATCGGTCACGCCAAAGGTATCTGCCTGAGTTTTGGGATCGCTGAGGAAAATAACGGGACCTGCAACCTCAGGTTTGACGACACGAATCCCACCAAGGAAGATGTCGAATACGTGGACGCGATTCAGGAGGACATCAGGTGGCTCGGATTCGACTGGGAGGACCGCCTATGCTTTGCGTCCGACTACTTCGATCAGCTCTACGAATACGCCGTCGATCTCATCCGGCTGGGCAAGGCCTATGTCTGCTCCCTGAGCGCTGATGAGATCCGGGAGTACCGCGGAACTTTAACCCGGCCGGGTAGGAACAGCCCTTACCGCGACCGGCCAATAGAAGAAAACCTGGACCTGTTCGAGCGCATGAAGGCCGGAGAGTTTGAGGACGGAACCCACGTGCTTCGCGCTAAAATAGACATGGCCTCGCCCAACATAACCATGCGGGACCCTACTATTTACCGCATACGCAAGGCGGCCCACCACCGGACCGGTGACAAGTGGTGCATTTATCCCATGTACGACTATACCCATTGCCTGTCCGACTCCATCGAAGGAATCACCCACTCGATTTGCTCATTGGAATTTGAAAACAACCGGCCGTTGTACGACTGGTTTCTGGATGTGCTGGACGTGCCGTGCCATCCGCAGCAGATCGAGTATGCCCGGCTCAATCTGACCCATACTATTCTGAGTAAGAGAAGATTGATAAAACTGGTGGAAGAAGGCCAGGTGACCGGCTGGGACGACCCGAGGATGCCCACCCTCTCGGGCCTTAGAAGGCGCGGATATACGCCCGAGGTAATCCGAAACTTCCTCGACCGCATAGGGGTGGCCAAAAGAGACAGCATGGTCGATATTGCTCTGCTCGAACACACCTTAAGGGAAGACCTGAACCGGCATTCCCCACGCAGGATGGCCGTGCTCAACCCTCTGCGGCTGGTAATAGAGAATTACCCCGAGGAACTGGTTGAGGAACTGGAGGCCGTCAACAATCCCGAAGACCCTGATATGGGCAGCCGCAAGGTCCCCTTCTCACGCGTTCTCTACATCGAGCGGGAAGACTTTATGGAAGACCCGCCCAAAAAATTCTTCCGGCTGGCTCCGGGCCGGGAAGTACGGTTGAGGTATGCATACTACGTTACCTGTACGGACGTGGTTAAGGAAGAAAAAACCGGGGAAATTATTGAGGTCCGCTGCGCCTATGACCCCGAGACCCGAGGCGGTTGGGCTCCGGACGGCCGCAAGGTGCGGGGCACCCTGCACTGGGTTTCCGCCGGGCATTCAATCCCGGCTGAGATCAGGCTGTATGACCACCTTTTTGAAAAATCAAATCCATTGGATACGGATGAGGATGAAACTTTTATTTCGGGTTTGAACCCGAAATCCCTGGAAATACTGAAATCCGCCCAACTGGAACC
>JAZGHI010000433.1:0-5549 GCA_036480955.1 Candidatus Adiutricales bacterium | reverse complement strand
AAGCCGCAGGAATACTTGTAGTATTTCGAGGACTAAAGCCACTGCAGGCGAAGCCGAAGTGGCAGCTCAAAATTCGAGCGCGACAAAGAGTTGGGCCAAAGGACGAAGTTTTGCAGAGGTCTCAAATTATCCCTTGTATCCAAAAAGGAATATTAGTTATATAATTTAGTTTAAGCCAAATCCACTGACATTGTCAGGGGTGCGGGGGCGAAGGCCCCGCACCTTTAGTTGCGACTTTGAACTTGAGGAGAAAGCATGGCCAATAATATCGAGTCTATCATGAACCCGAAATCGATAGCCGTTGTCGGAGCCACAAATCGTCCGGGGAGCGTGGGCGGGGCCGTCTTCAATAATATCCTGAACGCGGGGTTCAAAGGTGTTCTTTATCCGGTCAATCCCAAAGCCAACTCTGTCAGAAGCGTAAAGGCCTACCCCACTCTGTTAGATATCCCGGATGAGGTTGACCTGGTAATGGTCATCGTTCCACCCGATCTGGTAATAGAAATCGCGGACCAGGCTGCCCGGAAACAGGCTAAAGGTCTGGTGGTCATCACCGCCGGTTTCAAAGAAGTGGGAGGAAAGGGAGTGGAACTCGAAGACGAGCTGACCAATCTCGTGAGAGAGAGCGGCCTCCCGTTAATCGGTCCGAACTGCCTCGGTGTCATAAATACCGACGAAAAAATCCAGATGAACGCCAGCTTTGCCACCAAGATGCCCAAAGAGGGGAACATCGCTTTTATTTCCCAGTCAGGCGCCTTGTGCACGGCTGTTCTGGATTTCGCGGAGGGGCGCAACATAGGCTTCTCAAAATTTATCAGCTTCGGCAACAAGGCGGACGTGAACGAGATAGACCTGCTTCGGTACTTGAAGGATGACCCCGACACAAAAGTCATATTGATGTATCTGGAAGATATTTCGAACGGGCGGGAGTTTATCGAAACGGCCAGAGAAATCACCTGGGACGCCGAGAAACCCATGTTGGCCATCAAGTCCGGGCAGTCTCCGGAAGGCGCCATGGCGGCCGCCTCCCACACCGGGTCCCTGGCCGGCTCCGACGCGGCCTATGACGCCATCTTTTTTCAGAGCGGTATCCAGAGGGTACTGGGAGTAAACGAATTATTTAATCAGGCCATCGCCTTTGCCAGGCAGCCCGTGCCAAAGGGGAACCAGGTAGCCATCATCACCAACGCGGGCGGCCCAGGCATAATGGCCACTGACGCGGCCATACGGCATAATTTGGCCCTGGCCGAGTTCTCGGAGGCAACCCTGGAAAAATTGAGAAAAGACCTGCCGCCGACGGCCAGTATTCGGAATCCGGTGGACATTATCGGGGACGCTACCCACGAACGTTACGAAGCGGCCATCCGCCATATCCTCCAGGACGAATCCGTCCATGGAGCCATCGTCATTCTTACCCCCCAAGCTATGACCGACGTACTCGAAACTGCTGAAATTCTGCCCCGGGTGGCCAAAAATATCGACAAACCGGTCCTGGCTTCCTTCATGGGTATCGTGGACGTGTCCGAAGGCGTCAAGTACCTCGAACAACACAATATCCCGAATTACGCCTTTCCGGAGGCGGCCGTCAGGGCCATGGAATCCACGGTCCGCTTCGGGAATCTGCTGCGCCTCGATAAAAGAGAGGTGCGGCGTGTGGCGGCGGACCGGGAATCCGCGTCCCAGATCATTAAAAGATTTCTGGCCGATAAAGACAGGCATTTCATGCCCGAGGATGAGGCCAACATCCTCCTTCAATCCTACGGCTTCCCTGTCCTGAGGAGCCAGGTAGTCCGGGACCGGTCGGAAATCGAAAAAGCGGTCGAAGACATAGGTTTTCCCTTGGCCATGAAGATCATCTCCCCGGATATCATTCATAAGTTTGACGCCGATGGGGTTCGATTAAAAATTCAATCCCTGGAAGAAGCCTCGTCCGCGTTTGATGAGATCATCGAAAATGCCAAAAAATTCGACCCTAAGGCTTTTATTAAGGGCGTGCTGGTGGAAATGATGGCCAGAGGCGGAATCGAGGTCATCCTCGGAGCGACCAGGAATGAAAAATTCGGGCCGATTTGTATGTTCGGACTCGGGGGGACCTTCGTGGAAACCCATCAGGATGTCAGTTTCCGTCTGGCGCCCATGTGGGAAATAAGCGCCGAAATCATGATGCAGTCCACTAAGGCCTACCGTGTCTTGACCGGTGTACGGGGTAAAAAACCGTCAGACATAGACGCTATCAAGGACTGTATCCTCAGACTCTCACAGATGGTGAGCGATCATCCCGAGATCGCGGAACTGGATATCAATCCCATGATCGTCTATCCGGAAGGCGAAGGCTGTGTGGTGGCCGACAGCCGCATCCTTCTGACTCGAAACCCTGTCTGAAGCGGTTATTACGGAAATTGGGGGAGGTTTTTTTTAGAAAACCTCCCCCAATTATAATTATTATTCTTCCTCCTCCCCGGAACTCTCCTGTATCTGCGGGTCCGGTTCGATAAGAGAACTTAAGTTTGTGCTCAACCTCATGCCGTAACCGGACATCATGACATCCATCATATCCAGGTCCATCATGGTTGGAAATATTCTGTGAATGGCCGTTTCAGTCATAGCCCTTCTGGCTTTGAGCATCTCTTTCTTTACCCGGTCGTATCGGCCTCCGAAGAAGGGATTTCTTTTTTCAGCCATGAGCGGCACCGTGGTGCAGACATCAACGTCACCGGCGTAGCCCAGTCTCAAAGCCACGCTGCCCTGGATATCCTGCACCCGGGACTGAAGCCCAAGCTGGGTGGCCATAGCCGCGGCGTAATCGACCGATATGTTCCAGTCGATTACCTTCCAGTTACAGCTGGGACCGGGAGGTCTGGGCGAGGAATCGTCCTTGGGCCTGGCCGCCGCGTTCATCTCGGAGCAGGTGTTGAAGCCACAGGCCCCACAGTCCCAATTGGTGTCGGATCTGGTCGTACGGGCGCCGATGGTCAGCATTCCGTCATAAACCAGCACGTCCTCGACGGCCGCCCCGGGCAAAGCGATGGCCCTTTGCACCGCTTCTATCTCCTCCGGGGTGAGAATATTTATTATCAGATCCAGAGTGCCGGTCGTATGGGGGGCGCTTCTGGCCGCCGCGGCCACACCCTTGGCCACGACTTCCACGTATTCTCGAACCAGGTCTCTATCGTATAGTTGCATCTTCTAACCTCCTAGCGTGCCTTGAACGCTTCTGAAAATAGGCCAGATGCGTTCGATGCGTTCGATGAGATGCTGCTTGGTAAAATCGGGATCGGCTAAAACATCGTCGAAAGGACTTTTTGGAGTAACGGACAGGGGAAGGCCTACGATGAACTTGCATCTTGGCAGGTAGCCCAGCTTCATCCCCGCCAGGCCAACGGGAAACTTGGGCCGCGTGTCAATAAACAGCCTGGCCGCAATCCATAAGGCCGAGCCTACCGAGTAGCCCAGATCGGCGATGCGAAAAGAACAAACCGGTCCCGGGAACGGAGCGTCAGTCAGCTTGGGTGTCTCCCTGAATTTTACGCATTTGGTTCCGTCCTTCGGTTCGCCCTGTTCTCCCAGGCATCGGCCACAGGCGCCGCCAAAAGGGTCGTAGCTGCGGAAACAGCCCAAAAAAAGTACGGCTTGGGATTCTCGAACCATGTTTGCCTCCCGTCTGAAGCTCTCATCCCACTGCTTTTTTTCCGTGGAAAGCTCCTCCAACTTACTGGCAATGTCCTCTATCTCATCATCACCGTAAACCAGGCATCCTTCCATAACACCCGCACCGCCGTGCTGAGGGGCCGTTGTGGCCGCGGCCAGCATCAACCGGCCGGCGACTAGTACCGCGTTTCGATTGGCTTCCTTTAAACGTTCAACAGGCATAATTACCTCCTTTTCCTTAATAAATTAATTCCAGTTAAATGGCCTGGTTGTTTCCGTGTGTTGGCCAGACGTTGGATGTAAACTCGAGTATTTTTCAAAATAATCTTTCTCCAGTCCGCGGTCAAGAACTGATCTAGATATTTCCTCTTTGTTGCCCGGGACTTTCTTTTTGTATTAAATACCAGTAGTATCACCACACCATTGGCCCACTCCGGTCCTGTTGAATAATTCCAGGCCCCGGGCGTGGCGACGAATAGAATTTGGCGGAGAACATGATCAATTTCAAGGATATTAAAGAACACATAAAATTAAACCAGGCCGAGTGGGGATTATTGTTCGGATTGGCCGTCTTGGGCCTGCTGGCGTTCATACTGCTTAGTCCATTGAAAGGTTGGACCACGCACACCATGACTTTATTGGGAGATAAGGAAAACGCCAGAACTTATATCCTTTCCTACCAGCCTTATTCAGCGCTTTATTTTATCGGTCTCCAGATATTTCAAGTTATCATCAGTGTCATCCCAGGTGAATTGGCCGGTTTTGTAGGCGGTTTTATATTCGGGTCCGGTCTAGGTTTTCTTTATTCGACTATAGGTCTGATACTGGGAACTTGTATCGCCGTAGTTATTGGCCGGGTTTTTGAACGGGTATTTTTGGAGAAAATAATTCCCCAGCGTCTCCTTGACCGATTCAGCTCCAGAATCGAAAGGTGGGGGCTCCTTTCCGTTTTTATTTTCTTCCTTATGCCGGGTGTACCGAAAGATTACATGTCCTATCTGATTGGTCTGACCAGACTGCCATTGGTTCCTTTTATCATTGTGTCTTCCGTGGCCCGTATGCCGGGAACACTTGTATTAAGCCTTCAAGGAGCAAAGGTGTTCGAAGGTGATTGGATCTTTTTAACCGCCCTTACCTTGGGCTCTTTAATAATCCTGATACCGCTCCTTATTTTTAACGACCGTATTCAAGTTTATTTTGGTCTTAGAGAAGCGCGCAAAGAATAGCTATATTCAGCGTTATAAGTATTTGCGCATATGATTTTCATAAACTTTGATAATCCACAAGATATAAGGTATATCATCGGTAATTTACATTGACGCTGTGTATAACACACAAAACGTGGCCCTGCTAATCCCCTTTACCTTAAGTTCGCGAATACTTTATCCTGGGAATACTTTAAAAAAACTCTAACAACGCTGGAACTCATTTCAGGGAGGGATTAACATGGGCCTGGTTACACTTGAGGAAGTCCTGGCGAAAGCCGATGAGGGTGGTTACGCCGTCGGCGCTTTCAATTTCTCGAACCTGGAGTATCTGACCGGAGCTCTGGAAGCCGCGGTGGAACTCGACTCTCCCATCATCGTTCAAACCACCGAAGGCGCCATAAAGTATGCTGGATTACATCTTCTAGCCGCGATGGCTAAGGCCGCGGCGGCCGAACTTTCCATTCCCGTAGTACTCCATCTGGATCATGGCAAGGATATCAATGTCATCCGCGGGGCCATTGAGGTGGGATATACTAGTGTAATGATAGACGCCTCTGATAAACCGTTCTCCGAAAACCTGGCCGCGACCAAGAATGTGGTTGAGATGGCCGGTAAAAAGGGAGTGTCAGTCGAGGCCGAGTTGGGCCGCCTTAAAGGTCTGGAAGATCACATCGATGTGGCGGAGGCCGACGC
>JAZGHI010000432.1:0-5179 GCA_036480955.1 Candidatus Adiutricales bacterium | reverse complement strand
TCCTGGAACAACGGCAACGTTTGGGGTTCGGATTTTCGCGATGCGGGCAATGGCGATCTCGAACCCCAAGGAGGCAGCGATGTACCGCACGTTTATCTATATGCGGGCCACGGCATCTGTCAAAACCCACCGAACACAACAAGCTCGGATTTCATTGTTGCGTGTGGTAATTTTGGTACGCCAAATAACACAGTAATCGGTAATAGCAGCCGCTGGGGCAACGGTGCCGGGAATCTACGTTTCGCATTTATTGATGCTAGCTGTCCTATGGACCTCGTCTCACTCTCGAACCAGTGGTTTCCCGCATTTCGCGGGCTTCACGTAGCGATAGGCCACTCTGGTACCAGTACTCAAGACGCATTAGATAGTTCTGTACGGGGCACATTATTGGGCGCCTTCACGTCGGGTGTCTGGTTTTTACCTAACATGAGCGTTGGAGATGCCTGGATGACGGTGGGGATTAATGATGTTCAGCGAGGATGTTGTGCGGTAGCTATTGCGGCGGGGAACAATCGCAATGACGCGATCAATCGCCGTGAGAACGAACGGGTAACGGACAATATGTCTGATCCTACACCCAACTGGTTCGCCTGGCGTTGGATCTGTCGCTGATGCAGTTACTGTAATTAAGGAGGTCGAACATGAAGACAATTACAATCTCAGTGGCTCTCGTGTTTCTGATCGCTTTAGCAAGCGGCCGCGAAACCTTGCCACGCTCACCCACAGAAACAGATTACTCCGACAAGGCCGAGTTGGAGGCGATCCAGCAACTCGCAGTCAAGCAGCTGGAACTGAAACTCGACGAGATCCAGCGCCAAGGCTCCGAGTACAATTTTGTGGCTGTTAAGTCAGGCAGCGTACTAGTCAGTCGTCGCCTGGACAGTCGAACGTACTTCGTGCAGGACGAGTTGTACGGACGTGCCAAAGAGGCGGGTTTGTTTCAGGGCAGCGATGAGGAACTTAAGAAGGCCTGCTACCAGATCTTGAGTCGGCTGGGTATCCCGGAACGCGAGGTGCGAGAGGCGGAAGTACTGCACGAGACAATCCAGGTCGGTTTAGTCGATCCGAAGTCCCAGAAGGTGATTCGAGAAAAGCCGCAGCCGGGCCGTCGGTTGGCGCGATGTTCTCGCCATATCGAAGGCGTCCCCATATTCTCTTCTAACTTGACCCTGGGTTTGACGAAGCAAAAGACCATCGGATTCATGGAGGTCCATTGGCCCGTAATTCCCGAAGCAACTATCAAAGAGGCCAATCGCCTGCAATACAAGCTGAAACACGGATGGCGCCCACCGGAGCAGGAAGGAGCGAGAGTGGAATCCGTCGAGGCCGGCGTCATCCACTCGGCTGCAACCGGGTTTCTGATGGATATCTATCCTGCCATCCGAGTCGTGTACGCGACGGAGAAGGAGGAGATAGGCCGGAAACTCGTGTTGCACTTCGACCGGCACGGCGACCCGGTACCGATTCCTCGGGAATTTGATGTCCCCTGCCAGTTCCCGGAGAAGCGGGGGGAGAAATAATAAGACTCGACTCGCCAACCATTCGTGCGGAAAACAAGGCTGGGTTGAACCTTGCATATCTGCGCGCTGACAAAAGATAGAGATCGGGGTTAACGATGCCTAACAAGCGCGTTAACCTGGACGCATTATTTTGTCGCTATGCTCCCGACAAATGCGCCAGTTACGCCTGTCGTTGGACCAAGAAAGAGGATCATTAGTGCCCGGTCACGGAAACGGTTTCCAAACCTCATAAGGCTGCCGGTAGTGCCCACACTAGAGGAATCGCTCAATATAGACTGGCAGAGGTATTCTTAAAACTGGTAACAATCAAGAATGATTATCCTATTCTGTAATAAAATTTTTGCGTGATTTATTTTGTACACGAAAGAGTTTGTATCCGATTGAGATGATGGATTTCTGCTATATATCGATACTCTTCCAGGATTACAAAATTAGTGGTTTTAAGAAGAAATCTTCAATGGATTATTGTTCATGGGATGCAATACTGGCCAGACATTCATGGCCGATTACTACCCATATCGTCGGCTATCAAAAACCCTGGCTCGAAAAGGGGAGCTTATATTAAGGCAAAATTTTTCAAGCGATTGTATGCATAGTGAAATTGACTGGCTGGCCTGCGCTTTTCTACTTGCTTTACCCCTGTTCGTATTCTCCGAACACTTCGCGTAAAACACCGCAAATCTCTCCCAGGGTTGCGTAGGTCTTGACCGCCTTGATGAAAATGGGCATGAGGTTTTCCTGACCTTGAGCCGCCTGTCTGATCTCAGCCAGAGAGGAATCCACCTCGGCCTGATCCCTTAATTCCTTCAATTTTTTCAGTCTCGCAAGCTGGTTCCGGGTGTGATCGGGATCGGGTTTGAAAGTTGAAAAAGATTGTTTTTCTTCGGTCTGGTATCGGTTGACTCCAACTACTATCCGTTTGTCGGCCTCGATTTCCTTCTGGATCGAGTAGGCCCGTGATTCAATCTGCTCCTGAATAAAACCTTTTTCTATGGCCGCTACGGCTCCGCCCATGGCGTCTATCTCTTCAATCAATCCGGTAATCTCTTTGACGAATTTCTGGGTCAGGGATTCAAGGAAGTAAGACCCGGCCAGCGGGTCCACCGTGTCAGTTACGCCGGTCTCACAGAGCAGGGTCTGCTGGGTCCTCAGACTCAACTGGACCGACTTTTCCGTAGGCAGGGCCAGGGCTTCGTCAAACGAGCAGGCGGCTATGGACTGGGCGCCACCCAGAACCGCGGCCAGGACCTGATAGGCCACACGCACGATGTTGTTTTCCGGCTGCTGCGCGGTGAGACTGGCTCCCGAGGTCTGGGTGTGGAAGCGGAGCATCATGGACCTGGGCAATTTGGCCTTGAATCTGTTTTTGAGAAGACCGGCCCAGACTCGGCGCGCGGCCCTGTACTTAGCCACTTCCTCGAATATTTTATTGTGTGTGTTGAAAATCCAGCTTATCCGCGGGGCAAATTCATCGATTTCCAGGCCGGCCGAAAGTCCGGCTTCGATGTAGGTGATGGCGTTCGAGAAGCTGAAAGCGATCTCCTGTACGGCCGAGCACCCGGCTTCACGCATATGATAACCAGCCACGTTAATGGTGTTGAAACGGGGAAGATGCTCCTTACAGAAAGCGAATATATCCGTAATGAGCCTGATCGAGGGTTCCGGCGGAAATATATAGGTGCCTCTGACCGTATATTCCTTTAAAATATCGTTCTGTATCGTGCCGCGAAGCTTCTTAAGAGGAACACCCTGTTTCTCGGCCACGGCCGCGTACATGGCCAGGAGAATGGCCGCCGGGGCGTTAATAGTCATGGATGTGGAGCTCGCGTCTAAGGCCAGGCCTTCAAATATGATCTCCATGTCTTGAAGGGAATCGACCGGAACGCCAACCCGGCCAACCTCACCCTCACTGCGGGGGTCGTCCGAGTCGTATCCTATCTGGGTGGGCAGATCAAAGGCAACCGAAAGGCCGGTCTGGCCCTGTTTAAGCAAATATTTAAAACGTTTGTTGGTTTCCTCGGGAGTGCCGAAACCGGAGTACTGCCGCATCGTCCAGGGCCGCCCCAGGTACATATTTGGTTGAACACCGCGGGTGAAGGGATACAGGCCTGGAAAATTCAGGTCCGCCAGATAGTCTAAATTCTCCAGATCATCAGGGGTGTAAAGGACTTCTACGGGTTCTCCCCAGTCAGTCTTACGCTGGTCGAAAACCTTGTCTTCGAGGAGTTCTCTGGCCCAGGCGCTTTTTTCACGATGTACTTTATCTATTATCCCGGTCATGGCTGTCCCGCCTCTCTTGTATTATGGCTTATAAAGAATAAGTGAGTTATCTATTAAGGAATCTAAAAAAGAGGCCCGTGGCTGTCAAGCGAGAAGTTACCACCTTAAAGTTCCGGCTTATCTTTCAGCAACAATAGGGCGCACAAATTTCGACAAGAGATTGATCCTTAAGTCCTAGGGGATTACTCGAAGGCGGCGGAGATGAGTTCTTTGGTGTAGCCTGTCTGTGGCGAATCAAAGATTTGCGCCGGCCCACCCGACTCCACTACCTTGCCCTCTTTCATGACTACTATATAGTGGCATAAGGCTTTTACTATTTTTAAGTCGTGAGTGATGAAAATATAGGTCAGGCCCCTATTCTCCTGGAGTTCTTTGAGCAGGGTGATCACCTGAAATTGAACGGAGCGGTCCAGGGAAGAGGTGGGTTCGTCGAGGATGAGAAGTTTCGGTTTCAGTACCAAGGCCCTGGCGATGGAGATCCGCTGCCTTTCACCCCCTGAGAATTCATGGGGATACCGGTGGCGGAATTCCGGATCCAGCCTGACCTCGGTCAGCACCTTGATCACTTCCTGCTCCCGGGAAGCCTCGTCACCGATCTTGTTTATTTTTAAGCCTTCCGCGATAATGCTGCCCACCGACATCTTTGGGCTCAGGCTCCCAAACGGGTCCTGGAAGACGACCTGTATCTCCGGCCGCAGAGGCCTCATTTCCTTTTTGCTGAACCTGTCTATTTTTTGTTTCTGAAATTCTATTCCTCCCCGACTCCCGATAAGCCGCAAGATGGCCAGTCCCATGGCGGATTTCCCGGCCCCGCTTTCACCGACGATTCCCAGTGAATGCCCTTGTCTGACCTTAATTGTTACCCCATCAACAGCCTTGATGTGATCTACGGTTCGCCTGAACACCCCCCTTTTTATAGGAAACCATACTTTGAGGTTATCCGTCTCAAGAATTACCGGCGAATCGGAAGAAACTGGAATCGGCTCCCCTCGCGGTTCCGCGCCGACCAAAAGTTGGCTGTATTCGTGCTTTGGATTATTAAAAACTTCCTGTGTGGGTCCGGTTTCAACAATCTCTCCCTGATACATCACCGCGACCCGGTCGGAGAAACGGCGAACAACTCCGAAGTCGTGGGTAATAAGCAGTACAGCCATACCAAACCGGCCCTGCAGATCCTTGAGGAGATCGAGGACCTGGGCCTGGATAGTGACGTCCAGGGCGGTGGTCGGTTCGTCGGCGATGAGCAGGTCGGGTTCGTTAGCCAGAGCCATGGCGATGACCACACGCTGGCGCTGTGCTCCGGACTATTGAGGTGGATAGGCCTTAAGACGCTGTTCGGAGTGCTTTATTCCCACCAATTTCAGCAGTTCGATGGTGCG
>JAZGHI010000431.1:0-2072 GCA_036480955.1 Candidatus Adiutricales bacterium | reverse complement strand
TTAATTTTTGAATTATATTGGGCATATGCTCGAGGATGTAGTTCACCTCCTCTTCCGTGCTGTATGAACTCAGTGAAAACCGGATCGAACCGTGGGCCGCGGTAAAGGGTACACCCATGGCCCGCAGGACGTGGGACGGTTCGAGAGAACCGGAGGTACAGGCCGAACCCGACGAGGCGCAGATACCCAGGTTCGACAGATGAATCAGGATAGCCTCTCCCTCGACGAATTCAAAACTGACGCTCGAGGTGTTGGGCAGCCGGCTCCGCACGTCTCCGTTGATCATGGTGTTGGGAATGGAATCGATCAGAGACTGTTCCAGTTTGTCCCGCAAGGCCCTGATCCTGGTATTTTTATCCTCGAGGGAGCCTAGCGCCATTTCAGCCGCTTTGCCCAGACCGATAATATACGGCACGTTTTCCGTTCCGCCCCGGCGTCCCTTTTCCTGGTGGCCGCCGATTATATAAGGCTTAAATTTAGTGCCTTTTTTGACGTACAGCACACCGATGCCCTTTGGCGCGTGCAGCTTATGCCCTGAGAGTGAGAGCAGGTCTATCTCGGTTTTTTTAAGTTCGATGGGTATCTTGCCCACGGCCTGGACCGCGTCTGTGTGAAAGACCACACCTCGGCTCGCGGCCAGATCGGCGATTTCCTCAACCGGAAAGATAACACCTGTCTCATTATTGGCCCACATGACGCTGATGATGGCCGTGTCTTCGGAGATGGCTTCTTTTATTCTTCCTACATCCAACCGGCCTTCCCGGTCCACACCTATGTCGGTCACTCTGTAGCCGTTCTCGCGCAGGTAATTTGACATGCTGTTAATAGCCGGATGCTCGACCCGCGTGGCGATGATATGTTTCTTTTGGGGATAGGACCTGAGCGTGGCCCAAATGGCCGTATTGTCGCTTTCAGTACCGCAGGAAGTGTATACAATCTCATCAGGGTCCGCTCCGATAAGCTCGGCTATTTTAGCCCGGGCCAGCCTAAGTTCCTTGGCCACCTGTCCGCCGAAGAAGTGCATGCTGGAAGGATTTCCGTAAAGCTCCGTGAAATAAGGCGTCATGGCCTCAACCACTTCCGGCGCCGTCCGGGTGGTGGCATTGTTATCCACGTAAACCGTTTTCACTATTTTACCTCCACCACGTTCAGGTCATCGGTAACGAATTCCCTGAGCTTCTGTTCCACGTATTCCTTCAGGGTCACCTGGCTGGCGGTGCAGGTGGAACAGGTCCCCTTGAGGGCCACCATTACGTTGTCGCCTTCCACGTCGACCAGCTCGATATCCCCGCCGTCGGCCTTGAGCGCCGGCCGAATCTCACGTTCTATCGTCTCCTCGATCAGCTTGATTTTCTGGATATTAGTCAGTTTCTTGGATCCTATTTCGGGTTGTTTGGCTTCCTGCCGGCGTTTGGTCATTATCCTGTAAAGCAGGGCTTCGATCTTCTCATGACAGTTACCGCAGCCGCCGCCGGCTTTGGTGTAGTCGGTCACTTCCTCCAGCGTGGTCAAGTCGTTTTCCAGGACCACTCGCTCGATTTCTTTATCCGTCACACCAAAACATTCACAAACAAGCTCGCCTTCCTCTTTTTTCGGGGCTTCTCCCAGGTAATCGGCAATGGCCGCCCCCAGGGCTTCGCGCCCCAGGACGGAGCAATGCATTTTTTCTTTGGGCAGACCGCCAAGATAATCGGCGATATCCTGATTGGTTACCTTCATGGCTTCCTGGACGGACAGTCCTTTTACCATCTCAGTCATGGCCGAAGAACTGGCAATGGCGCTGGCGCATCCGAACGTCTGGAACATGGCGTTCTCTATCTTACCGGAGTCCTTTTCCACCTGGAGGGTCAAACGAAGCGCGTCGCCGCAGGCCAGAGAGCCTACTTCCCCCACACCATCTATCCGATCCACCTCTCCCACGTTACGGGGGTTCTCGAAGAAATCCTTTACTTTTTCCGTATAATCCCACATAGGACAACCTCCTTATTGCAGCTACACATTATATATGTACAGTAAGCAATTTGTCAAATAAAAATGACTCTATATTAATATACACTAAAATATTAAAACAA
>JAZGHI010000430.1:0-3438 GCA_036480955.1 Candidatus Adiutricales bacterium | reverse complement strand
TGGTCTGACCGGTCTTGAAATCTTTTCCGGCCAGGGGGACGTCATGTTTATTGGCCAGTTCCGTCATAGCCGGGAAATCCAAGGTAAGGTTCGGGGCCCCATTTATGAAAGGGATCCCGCTGGTAAGCGAGGCGTAGGCATAGAGCATGCTTGGCGAGATATTCGGGTCGTTATCTTTCAGGCCCTTTTCAAAATTTGATATACTGCTGTGTACGTCGGATGCTTCCAGATAAACCTCTGTACTGCCGCACCATATCGTTACCAGGCGCGAGACCCCTGTTTCCTGTTTGAATTTCTCGATATCGGTTTTGAGGCCATCGATAAGATCCAAGTGTGAGGTTCCAGGCTTCACGTGGGTGCCGTCCAGGTTTTTGACAAAGGATCGGTTGAAGGCCCCGGGCCAGGGTTTTATTGTTTCAAGAAATTTAGCGGCCTGATCGAGGTCCTTATCGTTCAAGACCCCGGCTTCACAGGCGGCTTCATGACAATCTTGAGGAAAAATGTCCCAGCCGCCAAAGACTAGGTCATCCAAGGCCGCCAGCGGTACAAAATCTTTTATTTTAGGGGTGCGGTTTTCGTCCCGTTTACCCAGCCGAACCGTGCTCATTTGAGTTATCGAACCGATGGGAATGGCTTGCCCATTACGAATGGCTTCCACACCGGCTAAAAAGGTGGTGCTCACCGCACCGCCCAGGCCGGGGATAAGCACCCCCAGTCTGCCGTCGGGCTTGTCTATTTCAACTTTACGCCTCATGTTCACCCTCTTTGTTTCTCTTTAGAATAATTAAAAAAACTGCTTTAATCTGTGCGACAACGGTGATGATTAAACATGGCCGGGCGATAGATTGTCAAGAAGTTTGTCCTGCAGCCAGGTGTTCATATCCAGTGGGCTGTGTTTCCCTTTGACCTCCCATGAGAGCTGGACCAGGAGCCGCACAATTTTTTTGAGTTTGAAAATGGCTGCTTGAAGCTAAAACCCGCGTTTCCACTTGAACATAACGCGGACCACTGATTTGTGTTATCGGGGATATTAATCAAATTAAGAGAAGGTCTGATCTTTCTTGAAAGACTACTTGTTGAACCTGAAGAAACTTTCGTAAGAGTTTAAAGGAATAATGTAAGCGGTCTCCCCAAGCCGATGAGTTCATAAAAAAGCTCTGCCCCATCAACCAAAAAAAATGGGATAAACAACTCCTGAATCGGGATTTTTTATATTCAGTCAAAGGCCTAGGATTGGCCTTTAAATCTGTCCTTCAGTAATTCGCCTCCTACCCCCACATTATCAAGTTCCGAATCCCGAAGGTAGATCGTGAAGGCGGCTTTATCAATACCGGTAACCCGGCTGGCGGTGTCGGTAAATTCTTTAACCATCTCTCTGCTTTTCTCTGTATCTAGTTTTGGACCATAGAAAAAAATGGTTGGCATGTTCCATCATCTCCTTTCCCGAAATTCAAAATCGCATTCATGTCAGGAATTATTTTTTTGAATTTCAGCTGGAATATCAGAATCTTCCTGAATTACATTATTGGAAGCTGATTCCCGGTTTTTTTAAATCAGTCTCTTAAGAGACTCTCCTCTCATTCGTAACGCGTCTCTCTTTCCCGGATCGTTTCTCCGGGCCGTCATATCGCGGGTCGACAAATTGACGGCGATCAACGCCGGCGCGTCTCTTCCCGCCGCTCCTTCGTTCGTTTTCATAAGAACTCATCGTAAGAACCTCCCTTCATATTAACAGCTTAACCGCCGTGTTTTTTTTATTTTTTTTCAGCCAATATAAATCCGACTAATCATACCGAACCGGATTTAATGCTTCTTAATGAATTTATAAATCGTAAGAACAGTGCGTTAATAATTGGCCCTGTCCGTAATCACCCCGTCTACAATCATGTTAATACCAGAGGTAAATGATGAGCAGGGGCTGGCCAGGAATACGGCCGCGTTGGCGATATCCTGAGGCGTGGCCATACGACCCATCGGATTTCGGGCCAATGATGCCTTAAAAAACTCCGGCACGTTCTTTTCAACCCTGTTCCAGACACCGCCTTCAAAATAAACCATCCCGGGTGAAACCAGATTGGCCCGCACGTGCTTGGGAGCGTTTAATTTGGCCACTCCCTTAATAAAATGCACCAGCGCTCCTTTGATCGCGCCGTAGGAGGAAGGTTCGGTGGCATTCACCGCCGAGGTGGAGCCAATGGCTATTATGGCCGCGTCACCGTTTTTTTCGGCGGACTCTTCAAGCATGGGCAATGCCGCTTCCACCGAGTTTACGGCTCCCAGAATGTCTATCTGCAGGTTCTTTTTCCAGGAATCTTCGTCCGCTCCCATGGCCATGGCGCCGGCGCTTGATACCAGGATATCAAGGCCGCCGAGTTCATCAGCCGCTTTTTCAATCCAGGTTTTTAACGCGGCTCCCTCCGATATATCAACGGCGCCGCCACAGGCCGATACGCCTTTGGCTTTAAGAGCCTCGACTGCCTCGGAAACCTGATCTGCGTTTCGGGCGCAAAGGGCCACGTTGCATCCTTCGCTGGCGAGTGTTTCGGCAATGGCCCGCCCGATACCTCGGGTTCCGCCGGTTATTATGGCCCGCTTTCCTTTCAGTTGAAGATCCATCTTGTTCTCCCTCTATCGATTTAAGGCACTCTTATAATCTGAGACCTCTGCAGAACTTCGTCCTTTGGCCCAACTCTTTGTCGCTCTCAAATTTAAATCCTCGAAATCCTACAAGTATTCCTGCGGCTTAAATTTTCGCGCTCCTTGATTTGACTTCAAATCACTCGATTTGCAGAGGTCTCAATCTATAAAAATATTTGATTAGAGGCTTCCGGTCAACCTATTTGTTCTACTTTTTGATGGAAGCGGCAATAAACATCCGGCCCGATGAAATGATTCAGGCTTGGATTCTACTTGTTCAGCGCATCTATCCGGTATGTTCCTTAAATAAGCCGAACCTGAGCCTTACTTTATAGTATAATCTCCATCAAGCAGCCTCAAATCGAAAAGAGGGCTTTATCGATTCTTTACCTTGTCCGAATAATCACACCCGGATATACTAGATTATTAAGATAATGAAATCCGCATCACATGTTTTTGATCTAAGTCAATTTTTCATTCTAACCCATGAAATATAAAGCGGGCATGGGAGCCCATCTCTAATTTTCTTACAGAAGAAGAAGGTTGGAACTCCAAGGCACGAAATTTGTGCTTCCTAAAGAGTGAATTCGGGAAATATCATTCCCAACAACTGAAATTGGAAAAACGGGCGGTTTTTGCTGATTGGTCGAACTAAACTTGTAAACGAGAGATTTGACAGGAGGTAGGGTAATGAAAAAGGTATTGTTACTGACTCTGATGATCGTTTGCGGCTTGTTCTTAATTTTCACTGCGACCGCGGCTTCAGGGCGAGAAGCCACCGTGGCCCCCTGTATTGAATGT
>JAZGHI010000429.1:0-4013 GCA_036480955.1 Candidatus Adiutricales bacterium | reverse complement strand
AAACAATACCGTGGATGAGGCAGAGAAGGGGCTCGAGCGGATTGAGGCCGAGGTCGAAAAGAGACTCGGTGAACATATAGTGGCCAGGGATTCTGATAGCCTTGAAGCATCAGTCGGACGGCTTCTCAAAGATCGTGGACTTAAAATAGCAATGGCTGAATCGTGTACCGGAGGGCTGATCTCCCACCGCCTGACCGAAATCTCAGGCAGTTCCGCTTATTTCGAGTGCGGAATTGTGGTATATAGTAATAAATCTAAGACGGAGCTGCTGAAAGTCCCGCGTGAGCTTATGGAGACCCATGGCGCGGTAAGCCATGAGACAGCGGCCAGAATGGCCGAAGGTGTAAGGTCGGTGAGCCGGTCCGATCTGGGTCTGGCCACCACCGGGATTGCCGGTCCGACCGGGGGTACTCCGGAAAAACCTGTGGGCACGGTCTACATCGCCCTGGCGGATTCCGAAGAAGTACGAGTCGAGAGTTTTCAGTTTTCAGGAACCCGGACGCAAATTAAAATCGTGACGGCCCAGGCGGCTCTTGACCTGGTAAGGCGTTACCTTCAAGAATGATTCGTGCCTTTTTCGCCATAAGCCTGCCTTTGGAATTCAAGGAGGAGATCGCCCGGCTTCAGGATATTTTAAAAAAGACCCGGGCGATGGTAAAATGGGTCCGGCCGGAAAGTGTACACCTGACCTTGAAATTTTTAGGCCAGGTGGCTGAGGATATCATCGACCCTCTGGCCGAGGCGGCGTCTGTAAAAGCGTCACAAACACCGGCCTTAACCCTGACCCTGAATGGCGCAGGGGTATTTCCCGGACCAAAACGCCCAAGGGTAGCCTGGTTGGGACTGGCCGGCGACGTGGGCAAAATAATCGATTTACAGAGGGGGATTGAAGAGGCGGCGGAGAAATTTGGATTTGCCAGGGAAAAAAGAAAATTCAGCCCCCATCTGACCTTGGGACGGATTAGATCATCGAAAGGAATCAAAGAATTTATAACCGAATTGGACCGACTCGATCCGCAACCGCTGGAATTTATGGCCAGTGAAGTCGTTTTATTCAGGAGTGAGTTGAAGCCCACCGGCGCAATATATACGCCGTTGAAAAAATTACCCTTAAGTGGAGTTCCCACGGAGGAATAATCATGAGTAACAACGCGGATAAGAAGACAAACAAAGACCGGGCAATTTCCATGGCGATATCGCAAATTGAAAAGGAGTTTGGCCGGGGGGCCATCATGAAGTTGGGGGACATGGGCCTGGCGGAGAAGGTGCCCGTGATTCCCAGCGGTTCTCTGGCCCTCGACGTGGCCTTGGGCATTGGAGGAATCCCTCGAGGCCGGGTGGTGGAAGTATTCGGCCCTGAAGCCTCGGGCAAGACCACTCTGACCCTGCACACCATAGCCGAAGCTCAGAAACAGGGCGGCGTGGCCGCCTTCGTTGACGCCGAGCATGCCCTGGATGTGAAGTACGCGCAGGCCCTGGGTGTCCAGATCGAAGACCTGTTAATATCCCAGCCGGACACTGGCGAACAGGCTCTGGAAATCACGGACATCCTTGTGCGTAGCGGCGGGTTGTTCGTAGTGGTCATAGACTCGGTAGCCGCCTTGGTTCCCCGGGCTGAGATCGAAGGTGAGATGGGTGATACCCACGTAGGGCTTCAGGCCCGGTTGATGTCACAGGCCATGCGGAAGCTGACCTCGACCATTTCCAAATCCGCCACAACGGTAATGTTCATCAACCAGATCAGGATGCGGATTGGAATCATGTTCGGTAACCCGGAAACAACCTCCGGGGGGAACGCCCTTAAATTCTATGCCACCATGCGCCTGGATATCCGCCGTATCGGGGCTATCAAGGAGGGTTCCGATGTCATCGGCAACCGAACCCGGGTCAAGGTGGTTAAAAATAAACTAGCCCCCCCTTTTCGTGAAGCCGAGTTCGATATAATGTACGGACGCGGTTTTTCCAAGGAAGGAGACTTGATAGACATGGGGGTTGAAGCGGGTGTCGTTGAAAAAAGCGGTTCCTGGTACTCTTACGGGCAGGACCGGATCGGCCAGGGCCGTGAGAACACCCGGCGGTTCCTGATGGAAAATCCCGACATAGCGGTTGACATAGAGATGAAAGTAAGGGGAGCTTACGGAATCCTTGGTCAGGAAGAAGAGGTCGCTGAGGCTTGAAAATAAAAATTTGTGAGAACCATGAACAATGACTGCTGATGAGATAAGAACAAAATTTCTGGAATTTTTTGAAAAACACGGCCATACCGTGATAAATAGCGCGTCGCTCATTCCCAAGGACGATCCGACGCTGCTGTTCATTAACGCCGGGATGGTGCCTTTTAAACGGGTCTTCCTTGGTGAAGAAAAACGGGACTTTGTCCGGGCGGTTACTTCCCAGAAGTGTGTCAGGGCCGGTGGAAAACACAACGACCTGGAAAATGTGGGTTATACTCCCAGGCACCACACTTTTTTTGAAATGCTGGGAAATTTTTCCTTCGGAGATTACTTCAAGTCACTGGCCATTGAATTGGCCTGGGAGCTTATGGTCGAAGAATACAAGCTTCCGGGTGAGAAGCTTTCGGTCACCATTTACGAAGATGATGACGAAGCAAATGAACTCTGGCAGAGGTTAGTCGGTCTGCCGGAGGACCGCATTATTCGGCTGGGCGAGAAGGACAATTTCTGGGCCATGGCCGATACCGGCCCCTGCGGACCGTGTTCGGAAATCTACATCGATCAGGGTCCGGCCTTAAGCTGCGGCAGCGCGGATTGCGCGCCGGGGTGCGATTGCGACCGGTATCTTGAACTCTGGAACCTGGTCTTTATGCAATTTAACCGGGATGAAACCGGAACCCTGACCCCGCTTCCCAAACAGTCGATCGACACGGGCATGAGTCTCGAGCGCCTTGCCGGTGTGGTGCAGGGGTATCATTCCAATTACGAATCCGACCTTTTCCGGCCGTTAATAGATTTCATACAGGAACTGTCAGGGATTAGATATATCTATCAGTCTGAAAGAGAAAAGACAACCGGCCCTGAAACCCCGAACCAGCACACTCCGATCAAAACCAATGTATCAACACGTGTTATCGCCGACCACACCCGGTCCCTGGCCTTTCTCATTGGTGACGGGATTTTACCGGAAAACGTGGGGCGGGGGTATGTCCTGAGGCGGATACTTCGCCGCGCCGTACGCCACGGCCGCACCTTGGGCCTGAAGAAACCTTTTTTAAACCAGGTGGCCGGGCAGGTCATAGATTTGATGGGCGGCGTATACCCGGAACTGAAGGAAGGAGCAAGTTATATTCAGCGGGTCATACTCAACGAGGAGGAGCGCTTTTCAGATACCCTTGATAATGGGCTCAAACTGCTTTCGGAAGAAACGGACCGTTTGAAAAGTTCTGGTGAAAAAGTCCTGTCGGGAGAAGTGGCGTTCAAACTCTACGACACATTCGGTTTCCCTCTGGACCTTATCGAAGACGCCTGCCGCGAGGATGGGTTTCGAGTCGATATTTCCGAATTCGAAAGGGCCATGGAAGGACAGCGGGCCAAGAGCCGCGCTTCGTGGCAGGGAAGCGGTGAAGCCGCGGTTCCCGAACCCATATCAGAACTGACCGCCACCGGTTTTAAGGTTGAATCATTGTCCCATGAGGGTCTGGAAGCTGAATCGGAATTGTCTCTCATTATAAAAGGTGGTCAGAAAGTGGAGCAGGCCGGCGCGGGTGATGAGGTGGGCCTGGTATTTGCCAAAAGCCCTTTTTATGGAGAGGCTGGCGGCCAGGTTGGCGATCGGGGCGTTATTCAAGGCCGCGGGGTCAAGTTCAAGGTCACTCAGACGCTTCTCTACCCGGGGGTAATACTCCTGCACCAGGGCCGGGTCGAATCAGGAGAATTGAAGACCGGCCAGCAATTTACCTTGAAGGTGGATGAAAGTACTCGCCGGGACACGGCCAGGAATCACACCGCCACCCATCTTCTTCACGCCGTTTTACGGAACGAACTCGGAGACCATGT
>JAZGHI010000428.1:0-7727 GCA_036480955.1 Candidatus Adiutricales bacterium | reverse complement strand
CACTCCGATCGATGATAATGTTGCCAACGTAATCGTGGCCCAGTTGCTATTTTTAGAATCGGATGACCCGGATAAAGACATCAGTTTTTATATAAATACTCCTGGCGGGCAGGTGACATCGGGTTTGGCCATCTACGACACTATGCAATACATCAAACCCGACATCTCGACCCTGACTTTAGGGCAGGCCGCCAGCGCGGGAGCGCTCCTCCTGGCCGCCGGGGCACATGGAAAACGCTTTGTTCTGCCCCATTCAAGGGTGCTCATTCACCAGCCTATAGGCGGCTTTCAAGGTCAGGTGACCGACGTCGATATCCAGGCGCGTCAAATGATAAAGCTTAAAAATGAAATCAACCAGATACTGGCCGAGCATACCGGCCAGCCGGTTGAAAAGATAGAGGCCGACACTGATCGTGATTACTTCATGACTGGTGAAGAGGCGGTTGAATATGGTCTCGTTGACCGCGTGATTACTGAGCGTGATATTTCGCAAGGTGACCAGGGGTAATTGTAAATGACTAAAAAAGGTGAAGTAAAATCCGGTGATCTGCTCTGTTCATTCTGCGGCAAGAGTCAGGATGAAGTCAAGAAACTGATCGCCGGACCATCGGTTTACATCTGCGATGAATGTATCGAATTGTGCAACGATATTATCGCCGAGGAGTATGAAAGGGAGGAAGGCGATCCCTCCATTTATATCCCTAAACCAATGGAGATCAAGGCTATACTGGATGATTATGTGATCGATCAGGAAACAGCCAAGAAAATTTTATCCGTGGCTGTAAACAACCATTATAAGCGGATCGAGTCAAAAGTTGATCTGGGAGATGTAGAACTGCAAAAAGCGAACATCCTGCTTGCCGGGCCGACGGGCTGCGGTAAGACCTTGCTTGCTCAAACCCTGGCTAAAATCCTCGACGTTCCCTTCACGATCGCCGATGCCACGACTTTGACCGAAGCGGGATATGTCGGTGAGGACGTGGAGAATATAATTCTCAATCTGTTGCAGTCGGCAGACTACGACGTGGAACGTGCAAGTAAAGGTATTGTATATATTGACGAAATAGATAAAGTGGCTCGAAAGTCTGATAATCCCTCGATTACCAGGGATGTGTCCGGAGAAGGCGTACAGCAGGCGCTGCTCAAAATCATAGAAGGCACCATGGCCGCTGTTCCGCCCAAAGGTGGGCGTAAGCACCCGCAGCAAGAGTTTGTCAAAGTAGACACTACCAACATCTTGTTTATTTGCGGCGGGGCGTTTGTAGGGTTGGATTCCATTATCCAGTCCAGAGTGGGTGTCAAAACCATGGGATTTGGGGCGGACATCCGGACCAACCGAGAGGAGAAAAACATCGGAGAAATCCTGGCCCAGACTCAGCCTGAGGACCTTTTGAAGTTCGGACTGATTCCGGAATTTGTGGGACGGTTGCCGGTGATCGCCACTCTGGATGAACTTGACCAGAATGCGTTGGTTCGCATCCTTACGGAACCCAAGAACTCTCTCATCAAGCAATACCAGAAGCTGTTCGAGTTTGAAGACGTAAAGTTGAAATTTACTGAAGACTCTCTCGTGGCCGTGGCTAGTGAAGCCATGAGACGAAAATCCGGAGCCCGCGGTTTGAGGGCAATCCTGGAAAAGGTCATGCTCGAAACCATGTATGAACTACCGTCTCAATCCAGCGTTCATGAGTGTGTTATAAGCGAAGAAGTTATCCTCAAAGGAGAGCAGCCGATTTTACTTTACGAACAAAAGGCTGAAACAGGCTGATTCGTGTCATCATTTTTTTGAGTCCGCCGGCATTCGAGATCAAGCCTTTTTAGGCCTCCGCCCGCGGGTTCGCCTGAATCAAGAGTTAATGGAACATACCATCAGCTCATTATATAAAAGGATATAAGCTATGCTGTTTAATCTGAATAGATCAAAACCGGATTCTAAGCAGGAGGGTGACTCCTTGCAGTTGCCTCTTCTGCCTTTAAGGGAGGTAGTGGTTTTCCCTTTCATGGTTGTGCCTTTATATGTGGGGCGTCAAAAGTCGATAAAAGCCCTTGAGCATGCCATGAATCAGGAAAAAAACATTTTCCTTTCCGCGCAGACTGACGCCAAAATTGATGAGCCGGGGGAAGAAGATATTCATGAGTTTGGGACCATCGGCACCGTGCTCCAGCTTTTAAAGCTGCCGGATGGCACGGTAAAAGCCCTTATCGAGGGCAAATTCCGGGGCAGGATATTGGAGTTTGTCCCTAATCCGGATTTCTTCTGCGTGGAAACGGAACTCCTGAAGGAGGTTGAGGAGATTACCGTGGAGACTGAAGCGCTGGTTCGAAGTATTAACGCCACTTTCGAGTCCTACGCCAAAATAAATAAGAAAATTCCAGTCGAGGTTCTTCAGACGGTAAGTACCATTAGCGATCCCTCGCAATTAGCCGATACCATCGTCGGCCACATCGAGCTCAAGCAAGCTGACAAGCAGGAATTATTAGAGACAATTAATCCTACCAAGCGTCTGGAAAAATTATACACGGTCATGCGCCAGGAATTGGAAGTCATGGAGATCGAACAGCGCATCAAGGGCCGTATTAAAGGTCAGATGGAGAAAACCCAGAAGGAATACTATCTCAATGAACAAATGCGCGCCATCCAGAAGGAGATGGGCGAAAAAGATATTGCCAACGAAATCCAGGAATTGGAGGAAACCCTTAAAAGGAAACGGCTCTCACGGGAAGCCAGGACCAAGATGATCCATGAGGTTGGTAAACTGAAGATGATGTCGCCACAGTCGGCCGAGGCCACGGTGGTCAGAAATTATATTGATTGGGTCCTCTCCCTACCCTGGTATGAGAAAACACGTGATATCTCTGATGTTACAGAGGCCGAGAGAATTCTGGAAGAGGATCATTACGGTTTGAAAAAGCCCAAGGAGCGTATCCTGGAGTATCTGGCGGTCCAGAGGCTGGTCAAGAAAATCAAGGGTCCCATCCTCTGTCTAGTAGGCCCGCCGGGAGTGGGTAAGACCTCACTGGCCAAATCCGTGGCCCGGGCCACGGGACGCAAGTTTGTGCGACTGTCTCTGGGCGGTGTCCGCGATGAAGCCGAGATCAGGGGCCACCGGAGGACATACATTGGGGCTTTGCCGGGTAAGATTATTCAGAGTCTCAGAAAGGCCAAATCGAACAATCCGGTCTTCTGCCTGGACGAAGTGGACAAGATGAGCATGGATTTTCGTGGCGATCCCTCGGCGGCCCTGCTGGAGGTCTTGGATCCGGAACAGAACCATACTTTTAATGACCATTATCTCGATCTTGACTACGATCTGTCTGAAGTCCTGTTCATTACAACGGGGAATAACCTTTACAGTATTCCCAGACCTCTGCAGGATAGGATGGAGATCATTCACCTCCCCGGTTACACCGAGGATGAGAAGCTCAATATCGCCAAGCAATTTCTGGTGGAGAAACAATTGAAGTTCAACGGTCTTAAAGAAAAGAACCTTCATTTCTCCAACCAGGCCATTCTGCAGATAATACGGTGTTACACACGGGAGGCCGGGGTTAGGAACCTTGAGAGAGAGATCGCCTCGATATGCCGTAAAGCGGCCAGGGAAGTGGTGAAAAATCCTGACCGGAAGACCCTTATTAAGATAACGGCCAAAAACGTCTCGAAATATCTCGGTGTCATCAAGTTCAAATACAATATAGCTGAGGAGCAGGACGAAATCGGCTTGAGCACCGGCCTGGCTGTAACCGAAGTCGGCGGCGACATCCTGATGACTGAAGTCGTAATCGTGCCCGGACGCGGCCAATTGACCTTGACCGGACAATTGGGCGAGGTCATGAAGGAATCGGCTCAGGCCGCCATGTCTTACGTGCGGTCCCGCGCGGCCGAATTAGGGCTCGAGGAAAAATTCTACCGCAAAAACGATTTCCATATCCACATACCTGAAGGGGCCATTCCCAAGGACGGACCCTCTGCCGGTATTGCCCTCACCACGGCCATAGTGTCCGCCCTGGTCAAGAAACCGGTACGTCGTGACCTGGCCATGACCGGGGAGATCACTTTAAGAGGCCGCGTCCTTCCCATAGGCGGGCTGAAAGAAAAAATCATGGCCGCGCACCGCGGGGAGATCAAGTCGGTCATCATACCCAAGGAGAATGAGCGGGACCTGCCGGAAATACCCAACCGGATTCTAAAGGCCATCGAGATCATTCCGGTGGAGAACATAGACGAGGCTCTCGAGAAGGCCATAATTCTTGGTGAGGGAGAGAGTCTTTTCATCAAACCTGATCCGGCCTTCATGCCTACTCAAACGAAGACAGGTCCGGAAATAACGGCTCATTAGCCTATTCCGGTCGGTTTTTGCTTGACTCTTTTACCTGTAAACCATAGTGTAGCACGGGCGTGGGCGGGTAGCTCAGTTGGGAGAGCATCGGCCTTACAAGCCGGGGGTCACAGGTTCAAGCCCTGTTCCGCCTACCAGAAAATAAGGCTTTCTTAATATATAGGGGACGTAGTGAAGTGGTTCAACACGCTGGCCTGTCAAGCCAGAGATCGCGGGTTCAAATCCCGTCGTCCCCGCCAGTGAAATTAAGGGCTTAGGTGAATTTACTTAAGTCCTTTTTAAATTCAGGCCTATCAATCAGACCTCTGCTCTCTCTATCAACTCGATAAGCAGACCCCGTGCCGCCTTGGGATGAATGAATACCGGTACACCTTTTTCACGGGACTCAGGATCGTCGTTTATCAGGGGGACGCCCCTGGCCTTGAGATCTTTTACGGCCGATTCCAGGTTTTCAACCTCCATGGCCGTCATATAGACACCCTCACCCTTTTTTTCCAGAAACTTGGCAACTGGTCCCTGCCCCGGTTCCAGCGGTTCGATAAACTCAATGACCGCATCACCGATTTGCAGCATCGCGTTTTTTATGCCGAGCTCCGGTAGGGTATCGGTCTTGTATGCCTTCAAACCAAAATTATCGGCATAATCCTTTACCGCTTCTTCCACACTGTTTACAGCCAGATGGATTGCACGGATTTTACTGAACATGGCGTCTCCTTTCTCTAACTTAGGTTTCAATTCTTATGATACAATGGTTATTATCCCTAAAATCCTTGTGGACCTCAAACGAGCGGTGAATCCACGGCTCAATGAGCCGCGTAACGCCTATGATCGCATACCGGAGACCCGATGTGCAAACGAAAAGCAAAATACCGCGGGCTGCTGCCTGGTTTAGGCTTGTTGTAACAAGCGTGAAATATATTGCTCTCCTACTTAAGGAGCCTCTGAAAAACCTATAATCCGGCACCAATCTCGCAAAAATCGGTGTTTTTCAGAGGTTCCTTGAAATTACCGAATGAAACGGCTTCCGGTGTTTACTCTGAGAAATCCTGGCCGGGCAATCCCGGCGGGAACTTCCCCTGTTCCTGCAAGCGGCGCGCCATCTCGTCACGGACGAGTATGTGGGGGTAAGACAGGCCCACGCGCGTGAACCCGTGACGGTTGTCGGTCAGCAGGTTGACGTCGAGGGTGTCCGCGTACCGGAAATAACTGTCGACCATTTTCTCGTTGGCCTCCACGAACCATTGAGCGGTCGGCAGGCGAAACTGCGCGTAGGGAGAACCCGGCATGGGGATGAAGGTCAGGGACGCGCTGTAGACGCCTTTGGAGATCCGTTCTTCCACACCCTCGACCAGCGAGGACATGGGCTCGATTCCCGTCACCAGGCTTTGGATGTCAAATAAGAACAGGTTTTACGAGGTCCGGCTCTATCTACTTAGACGGTTTGACCATGCTCGCGTAACCCGCGATGAACGGCGAGAGGCTGACCTGGTCCACTTCCACATTGATAATCGACGGCTTCCCATTGGCCGCTGCCCGTTTGATGGCCGGTATGATCTCCTCCGGGTCCGTGACTAACTCACCATGCCCGTCCCACATCGCCGCCATCTTTTCATAGGCCCGCATTTGATGAAGCTCCACATTGCATTGGCCCTTTTCTTCAATCTCATCAGCCCGGATGTACTTCTCCGCCAACCTAATCATGCCCCAGGCCGAGTCGTTGGAGATCACACAGACCACCGGGATCCCCAGTTTGTCCATGGTGTCCATTTCCATGGCATAGAATCCGAAACTCCCGTCCCCGGTATACCACAGTACCGGTTTCCGGTTCGCCACCCATGCCCCGATGGCCAGGCAGGGTCCTGTGCCAATGGTGCCATTTGCACCCGATGAATGGATCTGACCCGGACGATGGGCCGTTGTCGCGATCCCCATCCAGACCGAGGCCTCACCGCCGTCAATGACCACCGTCCAGTCCCGGCCTTCTTCCTCCAGAAACTTCGTCACCTCCCCTGCGCAGCGTCCGGGATGGACGGGAATCCCTTCCGCCCTATACGCCTCGGGAAGTCTCGCGCTTCCACTTTTTTGAGGCTGGCCGGTCCAGGGGACATCCGCGGGCTTATCCCGCTTGCTTTTGACCGCCTCCAGCAACTGACTGGCCACCGGTCCCGCTCCCCCGACAATACCGATATCGGCCCGAAGGTTGAAACCAATCTGCCGGCTGTCCGTATGAACCTGGATGACTTTCGCCTCTTTCGGCACCATAAGTCCTGAGCCTAGCCTGAAATCAAACCGGCAGCCAAGGGTCAGAACCACGTCGGCGCCCCCGGCCGCGTTTGCTCTTAACAGCGGGTTCTCAGATTCATCGCCGAACAATCCCCGGCACAAATTGCCCGTTACACCAACAGGCATCTTTAAATAATCCGAGAGCGTTGCCACAGCCCCCGCGTCATCCCCGATATTGAACCGCGCCCCGTCGTCAACCACCATCGCCGGCCGCTCTGCGTTGGCCAGAAGCTCCGCGGCCGCATCGATCAAGGCCGGATCGCCGTAAGGGATCGCGTCCGTACGATAATTCACCGGGAAATGGATTTTCTCCTCTTCCACCTTGGCAAAGAGGAGATCTGTGGGAACCTCCAGATAGACCGGCCCCGGTTTTGAATCCATGGCCTGGCGAAAGGCTATTGACACATACTCCGGGATACGGTCCGTACTGGTGATTTTCCGGGCCCACTTGGAACATGTTTCCATTACATTCAGTGTCGACATGTCCTGCAGATCTCCCGCGTCTCTCTTTTTCATCGCTACCGCACCGCCGACCTGAAGGACCGGAATACCCAATGATTCCGCTTCCATCATCCCCGCCGGCGTATTCCCCACGCCCGGCCCCGCAGTGGTCACCACCACCGCCGCTTTTCCCGAGGCCCGCGTATAGGCGATGGCGGCATACATCGCCGCGCACTCATGGCGCATATCGATGATCTCAATCCCCGCATTCCGCATCCCATAAAAAATCGGCATGATATGCCCGCCGCACAGAACAAATGCCTTCTCCACGCCCTCATTGGCCAGGGCCTTCCCAAACAGCGCTCCACCGTCAATTATACTCATTTTAAATTTTCTCCAATCTGATAGTTAGTTTCCATCCATAAATGGTCATTTTGCCCAATTTTTCGTCTGCCACCTATAGCAACAGCCTTCTTTCCTTACTGAGACCTCTGCAAAACTTCGTCCTTTGGCCCAACTCATCAAAGAAACCGAAGGTCTCTTTCTCAGGAATATTCATATGACCTTCGGCCTTATGAATTAGTCGCGCTCGAATTTTGAGCTGCCACTTCGGCTTCGCCTGCAGTGGCTTTAGTCCTCGAAATACTACAAGTATTCCTGCGGCTT
>JAZGHI010000427.1:0-2027 GCA_036480955.1 Candidatus Adiutricales bacterium | reverse complement strand
TCTTACTGCAAATTGCGTTGACACGGCCTTTCCCGCCAGGATCTGGCGAAGTTCGTTCACGTCGTGTGCCTTGAGACCACCATTCCAGTAAACCATGTTGGCGAGGATGTCGAGCCCCGGCTAGTCTTCCGGAAGATTCATGACACCGTACCCGAAACGAAGAATGACCCGGATGTCGTTCTTTTTAAAGTCGGTTTTCTTCACATTGAGACGGACTCCGTTTTCGAAATCGATCTGGTGAATGTCCAGATCCTTGATATGACGTCTCTTTTGGATCTTCCCCGGTTGTTCAGGCCGTTTGCCATAGGCGAACCCCAGCTTTTTGCGTTCCCTCGGTACCTCGACCTTTTTCCCCTTTGCCTTGTTGTAGATTGAAAGAATCTTTTTCTTGGCTTCAACTTCTTTTCCGAGATCCGCATTTCCGGTTACACTGACGAGCCGATGGTTGGTATTCCATATGGACCTGTACGTGTCCATCATTTCCGCGTCAGACAGTTTTTCCACATGGGGTTTCAGGATGTCCCGTTGCTGTTTGGGTGACATAAATACTCGATTCTGTGCGAGTGAGTACAAGATCTGCTGGCCGATGTCCTGGCTCTCCCGGGTATCCATTTTCTTGACTGCTACGTCCAGGCCCTTCAAGAATGTTGCCTTTGCTTCCTCGATTTCAGTTTTGGTGAAGCCGTGTTCAAGGAACCGGCGGAGTTCGTTTTCCGAAAGCTGGAGCATCTCTTCCCACTTCTCAGGCTTTCCCTCGATAACGATCCCGGCATATTTGGCCCATTCCAGCCACCCGAACGAGTAACAGCCAGCGTTAACAAACACGGCATCCTTTTTTCTTGCAAGTTCCTGGAGCCGGCGGCTGAGCACGCTTTCAGCCAGATCACGGGCTATGACGTACTTGAGGCGTTTAAGGCTGTCACCTGTTTCATTGGTGCGCTCCACAACCTGGATCTCCACCTGGGTATCTTTCGCTTCACTATCAAAGGCGTAAAATACCTCCGTGCCCTCATGGGCAAATTCCCCGAGATCCGGGGCCTTCTGGGCGGGTAGAGAAGCCGAAAGATGCGCAAATGCTTTCTCCATTGCGCTAACGGCAATCTCTTCCTTGATGTCCCCGACGAGGATCAGGGTCATCCGTTCGGGCCGGTACCAGGTATGGTAGAAATGGTCAAAGTCATGTTTCCGGAACATCCGGAGAGTCTCCTTCGCGCCAATAGGACGCCGCCAACACGGCAGGGTTCCCCCTTGCACGAAGCAATCCTTTTGATGGTCCAAACGGAGCTCCACGCTATCCCTGTCACGGCTTTCGGCCAGAATGATCCCGCGCTCCCTGTCAATCTCATCTGGGAGAAGCGACAAACGCCGAGCGTAATCGCCCAGAAGGAGCAAGGCCATGTCAATAGTCTCGGGCTTTTTGTCGGGCAGTTTCAGCCAGTACACACTCTGATTATAGCTGGTAAAAGCATTCTGGCCGTCGCCGAAACCGATCCCAATGGACTGGAAGTACCGGCGTGATTCTCCAGGTGGAAAATTCTCGGATCCATTAAATGCCATGTGCTCGAGGTAGTGTGCAATCCCGCGCTGAGCCTCAGTTTCATAGAGCGATCCGACTTTCACCTGCAAGTAAATCATGACCTGGTCTTCAGGCTTTGAGTTGGGGTAAAAGACGTAACGAACTCCATTGGGGAATCTTCCGAAAACGGCCTTGGGGTCATATGGAAGATCCGATTTTTCATGGGGAAATACGCCCAGAGGTCGTAATTCGGATTTGGCAAGCGTGCAGCCGGATATAAGCAGAAAAAAAACAAAAATTACAATGAGATACTGCTGGATTCTCTTCATGGTTTCTCCTGATTGGTTACTGATTCTTTAGTACCTATCTATCAAAATCGCATCATGTTTGCGAAGGATTTATCTAACAAAATATTTTCGCCGCTAAGACACCAAGACACGAAGTTAAAATATAATAAACAGTTCTTCTTTGTGTCTTGGTGCCTTTGTGGCTATTCTTTCCGGGTTATCCG
>JAZGHI010000426.1:0-3694 GCA_036480955.1 Candidatus Adiutricales bacterium | reverse complement strand
AATTGGCATAAAAACGTTTTGCGGGACTGCTTTGTCGAGGCAGGCACACGACCGCATTAAATCCCGCATCTCGTCCATTTTCGGACAGGAAGGATCGCTTAAAATCAAGCTGAAAATGTATCATGGCCAATCCTTGTTATTCGATGTTCTACGAATAAAACGAGTGGAATTCTGGCCTTTCAACAATTAGTAACTTAAGTTAAATTTAATAAATAAGTAAAATTATAAGGGATATCGGGTGGAAATGCAAGGAAATTCGGCGAAATATAACCGGATTCGTTGATCTTCGTGATTGCAGGATTTACCCTACATCAAGAGCTATGTAGCCCTCGGTGAGGACGAAAAAACGCATTTTTTTCGCGCGGGGTATATCGACCGCATGATCCACTTGTTTTGTATTAGGTAGGAGCGAGCTTTTTAAGGCGTGTGTCAGAGCGGCCTTCAACTCATCCACCACTCGTAACGATCCGTAGTCATTTTTCTCTTGAGATTTAGCCGTGATCAGGTCGAAAATGGTCTGCTGACCTGGCTGATGGGTAATTCTTTTTTGGTTTTTAGACATTGACAGCGCAACCTTAGCCCGGTTATTGTGTTAACCGACAATTTCCCAGACGGGACTTGCGCGTGCTTGAAACCTGCTCCCTCGTGACGTACTCAGATATTGTATTAGAAATTTGAGGACTAGAAACTCAAGAATATCTGCATTATACACAATTTTGTTCAAGATAAAAAACTCGTTGGAATGCGAAATAATTTAGAGCTTTCTCCAACTCTCCCTTTCTTGCCATTATCGCTAATCAAGGCCTATTAACACTTACTAACTGAAATCGTTACCTTTTTGACTCTCGCCCCCTCCATCTCACGATAAGGGGTCGCTTGTCCCAGGGGCGTTTAAATAATCTAAGATGATTAAGTATTTCAAAATTAAGCCAAAAGGTTAAATCATGGCGCGGTGATCGATTAAGGCCTAAAAGTTAGCGCTACATTCTGTCGCTACAGAGGTCTCAGGGTATAAAAAGGCCTAAAACGGCCTGTCGCTACAGTTTGTGCGTCCGAATTCTTCAATGATTTCAAGGGTTATACCTTGCCGGGCGGTGAAGTCAAGTTTTATATTATATGGTTTCATTTTTATATTATCATCCTGGATTAGGCGGCATAACAGCCAAGAAAAGACTTTAATATCTCATAACTCCCTGATATAATGATTTTATTCTATTCCAGGCGGTCTTTGGGCCTGGGTGATTGATCGTGAAATATTGGCCGCGGAAGTTCCTATAGAGTACTATGTCTGATAGAGTAGTATTTCTGAAAATTTAAGTGAACCATTCTACCAAGCTCTACTAAAGTCTACCAGGTTTACCAAGCTCTACCCTGGTCTACCGGGTCTGCCAGGTCTGCCAGACTGTTTTTCGGCGCTGATGAACCTTAAACACCAGGTAAAAAACGGTAACGGACGCTGAAAAACATGAGTAACGCGGCGAAGGCCGGATAATTGATGGTTAAACCTTATTTTTAAGCAAAAACGTAAAAACAGGAGACCGGGTATGGATACCAACGCTGTTACCGGAACAAGCGGTCCATTGGAGGGCATCAAGGTTCTTGATTGGACCATGTGGCAGTTCGGACCCGTATCGACTTCCATGATGGGGGACATGGGCGCGGACGTAATCAAGATCGAATCCTTTGATGGCGACGCGGGGCGTTTTCTATGGCAGGCGTCAAACCTTCCCATGGATATAGGAGATGGACGAAACGCGTATTTCGAGACGTGCAACCGCAACAAACGGGGCATGGCCGTGAATCTCAAGACCCAGGAAGGTAAAGACATCATTTACGAACTCGTGAAAAAAAGTGATGTTTTTGTCCAAAACTTCCGCCAGGGAGTGGCCGAACGGCTGGGGCTGGGTTATGAGAGCTTAAGCGAAATCAATCCGATGCTGGTTTACGGGTCGGCCAACGGGTACGGGCCCAAAGGGCCGGATTCCCACCTTCCCTCTTTCGACGGGAGCGGCCAGGCCCGAAGCGGTCTGATGATGTCGGCCACGGCCCCGAAGGCCGAGTATCCCGCCCGTATCAGCCAGGGCGTTTCCGACCAGATGGGAGCGATCATGCTCTGCCTGGGGGTGCTGGCCAGTCTCGTGTCCCGCCAGTCCAGAGGCCGGGGACAGAAAGTGGACGTGTCCCATTTAAGTTCCAACATGTGGCTCCAGGCCATGGGTATGGGCCTGACCCTGTTTTTAGAGGGGCGGAGTTTCGAGGCTTTTGACCGTGAGGCCCCCAACAATCCCCTGGTTAATCTCTACAAGTGCAAAGACGGAAAATGCTTCCAGTTAATGCACCTGCAACCGGACAGATACTGGAAAGACTTCTGTCAAATCCTGGATCTTCCCGAGGTGGCTGAGGACCCGAAGTATGGTGACATGAAAGCACGGGCCGAACATTCTAGAGAAATCGTCAAAATTCTGGATGAGAGATTCGCTTCTAAAACTCAAGACGAATGGGACCGGATATTCAGATCATCGGGCACGGATCTTATTTATTCCAAGGTGCAGGCCGTGGAAGAACTGGTGGACGACCCCCAGGTGATCGCCAATGATTATATCACCGAGTTCGACCACCCGGTGGTCGGCAAAGTCAAAATGTGTAACCATCCCAATATTTACAGCCATACACCGGCCGGTATATGGCTCGAGGCCCCGGAACTGGGCCAGCACACGGAAGCGATCCTGATCGACGAGTTGGGCTACGATTGGGATGATATCGAACGGCTGAAGGAGGCCGGCGCGATTCTTTAAGCGGGAGATTCCCAATCGTTACCGGCGGGATTTTTACGATATTTAACACAGACCGGCGCGGCGGATATCGCGAACCACACGTCCAAGATAAGTCTTGAGCTTTCTAACTTCCCTATTGGCCCGTTTATGTTGGTTGGCGTGACGGTAACGGCTTTGCATGACCAGGGACTACCCTTGCGGCGGACATAACTTTGACGAAGCTTGATCTCGCGATCCCCGGCCGCTTTTACCGATTTTATCCTCATCTTCTGATTAAGACCTGAATCTGTCGGAAAGGCAATCGCCTTCCCTTGGACCATTGTATCAACATTGACTCGCTTTAAATTCGAACGCTTCAATACCTGACACCGTCTGGCCGCCTCGATGGTTTCTTTAAGCAACAACTCCAACTCGAACAACGACTAATCGATAGCTCGCGAAAGCTTGCATAATGAATGGGTGAGGTTGAGTATCTGGTCTAAACGGGATTGAAAAAGATAGAGCGATTCCTTCTCGTCTTTCGGCTGCCTAAATAACCACCTTTTTGAAGCTTTTACTTGTTTCCTGGTGATTATTGTCGCATAATTTTACTAAATTGTCAATAAAAATCAGTAAGTTATCCGTTTTTCAGGGACAACTAATTATCTTCTTCAAGTTCCAATTCAAGGTCATCGAAATCGAGCTCTAGCTCGCCTAAATCTTCCTCATCGTCCGATTCTTTGAAAATCGGCGATCCACTCTCACTTGTGTCTTCGAGTATCAGAGTCTCATCAGTGCCTTCAGTTGTCGCTGAGTCTTCGAGATGAGACTCCAGGTCATCAAGCTCTGCTTCCGCGGATGCCGTAAGAGCTTGATCGTCCAATTCGTCCTCATCCTTGGTCAGGAGGTCTTTCTCCTCATTGTTAAGTCCGGGAAGATCT
>JAZGHI010000425.1:0-6914 GCA_036480955.1 Candidatus Adiutricales bacterium | reverse complement strand
GCGGCATCAATATCATCGAGCATCTGATAACTAAGCGCGTTATGCTTCTCAGGTCTGTTTAACGTCAGGCTGGCTATCTTTCCATTTTTTTCATAAATAACAGTCTCAAATTCCTTTACTTCAGTCTCATTTTCCATAATATCACCTCCTGGTGTCTGTTGTGATTTTGAATTAGGCGGCCATTACCGCGTTTCCCTTATTTGTCCTTTTCAATCTCGATCCCCGTGGATTCCAGGAACCGGCTGACCAGGTTGAACCAGCAGCAGCAGAGTATCAGTTCCGTGGTCTGGCGGGGACCGTATCTCTCAAGGACCAAAGCCAGGGCTTCGTCACTTAACCGTATATTCAAGGTAATCTCATCGGCCACGCGGCAGAGCAGATTACCCTCCTCATCAAGGGTTGTCACCGGTCCGTCGGTAGCGATTTTTGCTATCTCATCATCGGTCAGGCCAACACTTTTTCCAAAATTCCTATGGTGGTGCCATTCATACGCGGCCTGGGTGATGTGCGCGATACGCAAAACTGCTATCTCACGCTTGCGCGGTTCAAATTCACTCTTGAACAGGATCGTGCCGCCCATGGCGTTAAACTCTTTTATACTGGCCGGGACGTTAAGAAGCATGTTGGACAGATTAATCGCGCCCGCATTGGCTTCGCGCACCCTGGTTATGTATTTCTGGATTTCCGGGGTAAGGTCTTCGTCCTTTGGCAGGGGTATGCGAGCGGCCATAATTGTTCTCCTTGATTTAATCTAGTCTGATTTTTATCGGCGTAAATCCGTAAATCGGATTGACCGTCGGATTGCCGGTCATAAAAACTGTTTTTTTCGTTCCTCACCTTTTAGGCTTCATCGCAAAGGCGAATAAGGCAGGGTAAATACGTGTTCCAACCGTTCCTTCGGGGCCATTTCCCGGAGCCGTTGAAAAAAATCCTTCATGGCGTCATTAGCCGGCTGATACCCTGTTTGATCCAGGCTGGATTTCCAGACGTCGATGATCATGTTGCTCTTACCGGTTATAGGCCGCCAACTGGCCACGATCGGAAACGCGCCGGGCCCGGCCTCGAGTCCGGCCGCAAGGTCTCTGAATCTGCCGGGCACGGTTTCCAGAATAGCCAGGAAGTAGGTTTTAAGCGGGGCCTGCTGGCTCTCAGCCGCAGCCTTCCTTAATGCTTCCGCCCAGACTGGGGCCAGAGGTTCCAGCAGGCGCGTTTGACGCTCCGGGGTCAATTCCTCCAGAAGCGCCTGGCATTCTTTAAACGAGGCGTCGGCAGCTCCTTTCTCCCTGAATATTTCAAAGGCGCTCAGACTGTCGAGTTCATATACGTGGGTTACCTGGTGGAATTGCGTGATATCGGAATACCAGGCCGCGATCAGGCGCGCGCCCAGGGCTTCATAATCCTTTATCAACCGCTCTTGAGACAAATCCACTAATCTGTCCAGCGTTACCGGGCTGGCCGGGACAAGGTCATACGTTTCTTCGAGATAGATCATGTTTGTAATCCTTTCATTTAAGATCTGAAAAGAATGAATCAGTTAACCCTGAATTGTATGGCATGTACCGCGTTTCCTTTATTTCGGGCTTTCCGGTAAGATCATCTATATCATACTGGACCATTTGACGGCATCTAAATCCCGTTTGCTCATGAAAAAAAACGATTTGCGGCCTAATTGATTAAAAGCGGCAACACGGCCGATTTCCGGCTGGATATTCATCTCCTTCAATCCCGCCTTCTTCTCTCTTGACTTAAGCGCACATGATTGTTCTATAAGTAGAATCCTGTTATAATTCTTCCCACAAAACAGGAATTTTAATGCTGTTTTATTCCGGTCTTGATTGGAATGGTGAAGTTAGCGCTATGTTTAACTTGAGTGATGGGAGTTTAATCAATGGCTGATTTACTGAACCTCGTGGACGTTGAGAGAATCTACCGGCACGTACTCGCTATTGAAGGTGAAAAATACCCCCTGGATAGCTTGAAGAAACTGAACGAATGTGGAGACTACATTCTGAAGAAATTCAGAGATTACGGTCTGACGGCCACGGAGCAGGAATTTCAAGTCGACGGATTCGACGCGTCTTTCAGAAACATCGAGGGTTCACTTGGCGATGGACTTGGGCCGGAATTGTTGATTGTGTCTCACTACGACACCGTCCGTAAATCTCCCGGAGCAAACGACAACGCGAGTGCGGTGGCCGTTATGCTGGAAACGGCCCGGTTACTGGCTAGTGAGGGTGATCATGGCAACCTGCGGTTTATCAGCTTCACCCTTGAGGAGATGAACCCGGCTCGAGAGCTGAGTATCAGAACACTGGGAAAACAATACGAGATTATTGACGAACAAGGTAGATACACAACCTGGCAGACGGCGAAGATCATGAAAAACTATTCTTATCAAATCGCAAAGTACTCAGCCAGCGGCAAACCATTAAATGAGGTTTTTAATGAAGTGACCGGCCAACTTGAACCTGAACTGACAGACAGCCAGGTAAAATACCTGCGCGAGCTTGAAAAACTATCATCCGGAATTACTGTTTCTTCTTCCCGTGGAAGAGCCGGACTGACTGGAAGCAGTGTCTGGGTTGAAAAAGCCGTCCGGAACGGTTCTGAAATAATGGGTGTATTGTGTCTCGAAACAATTGGCTACACCTCGCCTCTCAAAAACTCTCAGCAATTCCCTCAAGATATGGACCCTGGTATGTTCCGGGTTTTCGGTACCGATAAAAATCTTACCACTGGTGATTTCCTGGCGATTGTCGGTGATGGAAATTCCGCGCAACTGGCTGAAGCATTTTGCCGGCAGTGTGAGCGGGATGATATTAAGTTACCCTATGCCTGTTTTCAAGCCGATTTCAGCTATGAACAAGCCGCCAATTTAATGCCGGACATTCTAAGATCGGATCACGCGCCATTCTGGAAAGCGGATATACCGGGTCTTCTCCTAACCGACAGCGCGAACTTTCGTTACCTTTATTACCATACCGCCGCCGATACCATAGACAAACTGGATTTTGATTTCCTGGAAAAAGTATGTAAGGCTACAGCATCAACAGCGATCGAGATAACTACTCAGCAGGAGGCTTGCAAATGAAAACACCGGAAAATATAAAATGGGGCCAGGCTGAGTTAGAAGGAAAGGCGGCCATAGTAACCGGGGGAGGCGCGGCTGGTGATGGCATTGGCAATGGCCGCGCTGCGGCATTCCTGATCGCCCGCGCCGGCGCGTCCGTACTGGTTGTTGATCGCGTCATCGAATTTGCGGAACGCACGGTGGAAATGATTCAGGACGAAGGAGGAAAGGCTTCTGCTTTCGAGGCTGACGTAACCAAATCGGACCAGTGCGAAGCCATGGTTAATTCCGCCATTAAGCGATTCGGACGCCTTGACATCCTCGACAATAACGTTGGTATCGGCAGCCGTGGTTCTGTGGTCGACGAATCCGAAAAACGCTGGAATCAGGCGATGAACACAAATGTCAATTCCATGTTCCTGGCCTCAAAGTATGCCATCCCGGCCATGATCGAAAGTGGTGATGGAGGCGTGATTGTTAACGTATCTTCCATTTCCGCCTTGCGGCCCCGAGGTTTGACCGCCTATTCCACCTCCAAGGGCGCGGTTATTACTCTGACTCAAGCCATGGCCATAGATCACGCGGCGGACGGCATTCGAGTAAATTGTGTGGCTCCGGGACCCGTATACACACCAATGGTGTACAGCCGGGGCATGAGCGCGGAAGCAAGGGAAGGACGGCGCAAAGCGTCACCACTTGGAATAGAAGGATCTGGTTGGGACGTGGGACACGCGGTGGCCTTCCTGGTCTCTCCCCGAGCCCGTTATATCACCGGCCAGGTACTGGTGGTCGACGGCGGTATTACCCTTGCCTCTCCACCCCGGGATACGGTGTAACCGCCGCGGATGTTACCTAGTGCCCGTCCGGAAATGGTTATTTTGCCCAATCTCTTTGTTGGACGAAAAAAATTATGGACATTTATTTCCCTTCGGTAAAAAATTACCATCGGAATATCAAATATATGCCTGCGGCAATTTTTTTCGTCCGCCTCGATCTTGAAAAAAATTCCTCATTTCTGGACAGGCACTACCTAAGATGAAACCCGAGCGCGGAAACCGCGTCAAATTTGTAAAAGAAACGGAAAGATGCTGCTTCACTCATACAAATCTGGTTTTAGAAAGGAAGGTAATTGCGATGGTAAGAATGCCTGAAGACATGGCCGACAGGACACCCTATGAAAACATTCTTTATGAGAAGGACCCGGAAGATGAAAGGTTAGCGCGGATCGTTCTAAACCAACCGGAGAGGATGAACGCCCTTAGCTATGATATGCTCATGGATCTAAAGCACGCCCTGATCTACGCTGAGCGCGATCCGGATATAAAAGTAATTATCCTGAAAGGCGCCGGCCGTACTTTTGGCGCTGGTTTTGACCTGGGAGCTCGTCCGCGTTTCATTGAAGGAATAGCGCCTACCGTGGCCATCGAAGACCACATTAAATATTACCATCAGGATGTCTGGTTTACTATCTGGAATCTGCAAAAACCTGTTATCGCCCAGGTTCACGGATATGCCCTGGCCGGAGCGAGCGAGTTGGCCATGATGTGCGACATCACCATAATGGCTGACAACGCGGTGACCGGTTATCCGCCAACCAGGGCTATGTCGGTCCCAGATACTTTTTATTGGCCCTGGCTCTGCGGGTTGAAAAAAGCGAAGTATTTGAGTATGTCAGGCAGTCCCATAACCGGAAAGGAGGCGGCTGATATCGGGCTGGCCACAATGTCGGTTCCCGAAGAGGAATTAGAGGAAAAAGTGGAACTAGTCGCCAGAAGAATGGACATGGTCCCAAGTGAACTTCTTTTCCTCAACAAATATTCCTGTAATAGAAGCATGGAAATAATGGGGATGAGGGTTGCCATGGAATACGCAGGCAAACTTCATGATTATTCACATACCTTTGATTCTGTCCAGGAATTCAGCCGTGTTTCAAGAGAAGATGGATTGAACGCCGCTTTAAAGTGGAGGGATGGCAAGTTTGGAGATGATTATAGGGCTTTAAAAAAAATGGCCACGGATCAAGGTACGGATTATCGATTTCCTCAGGAACTCTCAATGTCTGAAATCCGGGAAGCGCTCGAGGAGTACATGGCAAAGAGACAAAATCAAAGCTGACGATTACATTTTCTCCGGCGAGATAAACAAGGTAATAGCTTTCCCGCCAACTCCGGAACTTATTTATATTCCGGTTATATTCCGGGGGCAAACCTAGGGCTTGCGAAAACAGCCATATCCTTCCTTTTAAACTTGACTATCGCTACAAAAAAGCCTATATTAATTAATATAGTTAAATAGTTGCTACTATTCCGGGAACTTATTGAGGGCGCAGGTCGAGGTCGTGTTTCCAGCCTCGATTGAGGTCTGTTAAACTGGAAGTATCTCTAGCCGGAGACCAAAAAAAACCTCTATCAAAAGATAAAAAAATCTTCGGCGATCATCGTTTACCATCCGGGACTGATTTCCCGGCCGAAAGGAGGAAGGCATCATGGTCAGAATAAAGATTCAAGATTTACCCAAAGGTATGGTTATCAGTAAGGAGGAGATGAGAAAGGTGATGGGCGGAAATCCTCTGTTCACCAGCCTTACCGGATCGCTGGGAACTCCCTGGGTCCTGGCCGGGACAATAGCCGCCCCCATCGCCATACCCGTGGCCATAGGAGACCGTAACGAGCGGCCATCTGAAAACTGACTCGGTTTGGATTCCAGCAGGCGCTTAAAAAATATCTTCGAGCTGCAAAAGGATCTACTACCTCTTATTCGTTACCGCTCCCGGCTAAAAAATCCTGGCGTTCTTTAGATAACTTCTTTTCTTCCTTTGAGCAAGGGTGTTGAAAAGCATCACGTCCAGCCCGAATTCACGACCATCTTATTCAAATCTTATAAGCCCGGTCATTCGAACGATTCACCCTTGACCAGAATTCTCAATTGATAAAGAGAAAGGAGGAGGTTCTTTTTTAGTTTCAGCCCTGTTTCTTGCTCGATAATTCGTTGAACCTTGGCATTGGTCTCTGTTCCATCGAAGAAATCCAATATGTCGTAAACTTTTTTTGAGATCTGGATGGGATCCGTTTTCGAATACGAGAGGAGTGTGTAGGAATCCTCACCTGTCTTCTTTACGATCAGGTGAGGATTACGCGTCAAGATTGAAGGAAGGCCTGGTTTGACATGTTGCCGCTGTTTATTTTCCAAGTTTTTCAACAGGATCTTTTGTGAGATTCCGGTGATATTTTCAAATTCACGCCTCGAAAGAGATTCAACCAGCTTGTAGGCCTCCTTATAAAATTCTTCCACACGCGGAGCCCAATCTCCCCAGAGGACCCGGAACGATTTTTCATCCGGAGCTTCATTATCCAAATCAGCCGGTGTCATAGATTGGTTGGTTGTCTCTGGAAGGATTATCTTGTCCGGGTCCATTCCCAGTTTGTGCTGCGTGTAGTACGTTAACATCTTTTGGACTTCACCGAGATATTCTTTCAAGGCCTTCCAGAATGATCGGCCGTCTTCGCCGGTACTATATTTACAAAACCAGGTATTGCAATTGGCATTAATAAAGGCCCAGATCGTGCACTTACCTTCATCCTCATGAAAATAGGGGCAGAGAAGAGATTTGCTTCTTCCAAAAGCATCCGGCGCGTTTTTTATGACCAGGGTATAACTTGGGGGCCGCAGGAGACCTTGCGGTGTCACGGCCACCCGGCTGCTTATCTTTTTAAGGATGCGGTCTCGTCCCTCCTCATAGGCTGGATCAGTGGAGCTTAATATGGCTCCCACCAAATAATTCGGCAGATTCGGGTAATGGGTACAGCACTTGGTGGCTTTGTTAAAACTGATCATATCCGGAAAA
>JAZGHI010000424.1:0-2709 GCA_036480955.1 Candidatus Adiutricales bacterium | reverse complement strand
GATGACCGCGGATATCATTCTTTACCAGTCGAATATAATCCCCGTGGGACAGGATCAGAAACAGCACGTTGAGGTGGCCCGCGACGTGGCCCAGCGGTTCAATAACACTTATGGTGAGACATTTGTCCTGCCCGAACCGGAAATTAATGAAGACCTGGCCGTTATTCCGGGCCTGGACGGCCAGAAGATGTCCAAATCATACAATAATACCATCGACATCTTCACTGACCGCGGCACGCTGGATAAAACGGTGATGAGAATTGTGACCGATTCCACTCCGGTTAATGAGCCTAAGAATCCAGATACATGCTCACTTTTCGCCATCTACAGCCTCTTTCTGACTGATGAGGAAATCGAAACTTTAAGGGCGCGATATCTGGCCCCCGGGTTGAGGTATGGTGACGTAAAAAAAGAGCTGGCCCAAACAATCTGGGATTATTTCGAATCTCATCGCGATAAAAGACAGAAGCTGATGTCCAACCCGGACACTATCCGCGACATACTGACTTATGGCGCGGACAAGGCCAGGGTGATAGCTCAAGAGACCATGGCCGTGGTTCGGGACAGGGTCGGTATCAATTATTAAAAGATGAGGAAATAAAAACAGGGAGTCGTAAATGATTAGGCCCATTGAATGGAAAGACGGGCGTGTGCTGATGATCGACCAGCGGAAACTGCCATGGAAGGAAACTATATTCCAGTGCCGGAATTATCGGGACGTGGCCAAGGCGATTAAAGTCATGGTCATTCGAGGAGCCCCGGCCATCGGCATCGCCGCGGCCATGGGTCTAGCCCTGGGGGCGGTCAAAATCAGAACCACTAATCATGGTTTGTTTTTTAAACAACTGGGAGAGATTAAGAAATACCTGGCCAGTCAAAGGCCTACGGCGGTGAATCTGACCTGGGCTCTTACCCGGCAGTACGATCTGGCCCTGTCACTGAAAGGCAGGCCGGTGGTTGAAATCAAAAAGGCTCTGATTGCCGAGGCCAAAAAGATGCTAAAAGAGGATATCGCCATAAACAAGCAGTTAGGCGCTAATGGGTCCGTAATCGTTCCCCATGGGGCCACGATCTTAACCCATTGTAATGCCGGCGCTTTGGCCACCGGCGGATACGGCACAGCTTTGGGAGTGGTTCGGGCCGCTAAAAAGGATGGGAAAAAAGTGTCGGTTCTAGCCGACGAGACGCGTCCGTTCTTACAGGGAGCCAGACTCACCGCCTGGGAGCTTATGAAGGACCGCATACCGGTCACGGTAATATCGGACAACATGGCCGGGCATTTCCTCAAGTCCGGAGCCGTTGACCTGGTAGTGGTCGGAGCCGACCGGATAGCGGCCAACGGTGACGTGGCCAATAAAATCGGGACGTACAGTCTGGCCGTACTGGCCAAAGAAAACAAGGTACCGTTTTACGTGGCCGCACCACTGTCCACCATAGATCTTGCGACTCCCGCGGGATCAGAAATACCTATCGAGGAGCGACCGCCAACCGAAGTAACCCACATCCGCGGAAAGCAGATTACGCCGGACAAGGTGAGGGTGCTCCATCCGGCCTTTGATATTACCCCCAACAGGTATATCAGGGCTATAATCACCGAAGCAGGTTTGGCTGAAAAGCCTTATAAATCAAGTATTAAGGCCTTGTTTAAGAAATAAGGCCTCTCAGCCTAAAGATAGATTCCAACCAGAGACGGGGCTCTTTTTTAAGAGCCCCGTTCCCGCATCACTGTTACCCCTATTTCCAGGGAAAAACATTCAAAACTTAAGCTCTAAACCGGTCTGGAGCCGGGACCTTGACACTTCCAGTGCTCGAACTTAGTTTATTTATGATTAACAGTGCGTAAGTCGCTGTGTTAAGAGTTACATATTTAGAATAATTCGATAAGACACCTAATGATTTCAATGGGTTATAAATTTAATTCTTGCAAGAATCCATAAAGAGTTGTTACCGGAGGAAATAAATAATGCGGTTTGACAAGATGACGTTTAAGTCCCAGGAGGCGGTCCAAGAGGCCCAAGGCTTGGCCGAGACTAGGGGACATCAACAGATAGAACCCGTGCACCTGGCTCTGGCCCTTCTCAATCAGAGCGAAGGTGTTGTGCGGCCGATCCTGCAGAAACTAGGGGTCCAGCCCAACGCTTTACCAAATGAGATTGAAAAACAATTAGACAATCTGCCCCAGGTTCAGGGAGGGGGCATGCAGTCATATACGGGAACGGACCTTAAGAAGGTTTTTGACATTGCCTTCGCCGAGGCCGAGAAGATGCACGACGACTACCTGAGTACCGAACACCTCCTTCTGGCCATACTGGCCCTTAAGGATAATCCGGCGGCAAAGGTTTTTTCAGCCCAGGGTGTGAACCGGGACCTGGTCTTTGAGGCTCTTAAAGAGATTCGAGGATACCAGAGGGTCACCGACCCTAATCCTGAGGACAAATACCAGGCCTTGGAGAAATTCGCCCGGGACCTGACCGACCTGGCGCGCCAAGGGAAACTGGATCCTGTTATCGGCCGTGACGATGAAATACGCCGTATAATTCAAATATTGAGCCGCCGGACCAAAAACAATCCTGTCCTGATCGGCGAACCCGGTGTGGGAAAGACAGCCATCGCCGAAGGCCTGGCCCAGCGCATGGTCAACGGCGACGTGCCCGAGGGATTGAGCGATAAAAGAGTCGTAGCTCTTGATATTGGCGCCCTGGTGGCCGG
>JAZGHI010000423.1:0-3793 GCA_036480955.1 Candidatus Adiutricales bacterium | reverse complement strand
ACGCAAGTTATCCTGAGCCTTATTATAATACTCATAGGCCAACCGGCCGAGTTCATAGACGTCCTTATCCTCCGGCTTGATCCGTTCGGCTTCAGGCGTGGTTGTTATCTGCCGGCCCAAGATATTGCTGAGGGCCTGGTCAAGGTTCTTCCCCATGGTGAGCAGGCTGCTGTGGGCTACAATGACCCTCTTCAATTCCGGCAGGGCCGCTGTCCTTCCTCTACCCAGACCGGAAGAAACTGAGGCAGACCTCCTGGAGGTCCCGAAAAGTCCTGTCTGAGGCCGTCCGGCGGGAGCTTGCGGCCCAGGCCCCTGATCCGCTTCGAGATAGATCGGTTCGACATAAATAAAGGTATCGCCGATAGGGATGGCCAGCAAATTACCTCTGATCACACGCGAACCCCGCTGGCCCCAGAGACTGAGTTCCTTTGAAATCTCGGTCTGCTGATCAACCCTGGCCTCTATTTGCATGGGCCCGTATACCAGTTTTTCTTTGGGCAGTTTATAGACCAACAGCGTTCCATAGTTGGGGATGTCGTTCCGGGCCGCCAGCCATCCGATCATGTTATCTTTCCTGGACGGAGTGAAGGGCAGCATCAGAAGATATTCTTCCTTTTCTTCCCCGGGAAGTTTCAGGATAATATAATACGGTTCCATTTCCTGCCGCTGATCACCGTACAGTTCGTCGGGTATCTGCCACAGGTCTTCCTGATTATAAAAAACCTGTACATTTTCCATATGATAGGTTGTATAGATATTCGTTTGAATTTTGAATAAGTCCCTGGGATACCGAATATGCTTTTTCAATTCCCCCGGCATCTTGTCTAAAGGCTTAAATAAATCCGGGTAAATATTGGCGTAAGTTTTGATTATGGGATCATCCTCGTCCGCTATATAAAACGAAATGTCACCATTGTAAGCGTCCACGACTACTTTGACCGAGTTTCTAATGTAATTGATGTTCCTTCCGAATTTTCTGCGGGACCGAAGAGAGTAGGGATACATGTTCGAGGTAGTATAGGCGTCCAGTATCCAGAAAAGTTTACCTTCGGAAATAACCAGGTAGGGATCGCGGTCATAATCCAGGAACGGCGCGATAACGCTAGCCCGCCGGTTTATCCGGCGATTGAACATTATCCTGCTTTCGGAACCCAGGTATCCGGTAAACAATATCTGGGGATCGAAAAACTCCAGGGCAAACAGGAATCGCCTGAACATGGAATCTATGGGAACACCGCCTTTCCCTTGATACGTGGTATAAACATTCTCATCGCCTTTGGGGTAATCAAATTCTTCCTGGGTGGTCTTTACCATGACATATTGGTCGGTCCTCTCCCCGTAATAAATTTCCGGCCGTGTTATTTCCAGGCCTTTCTCAGAAGTCGGCGGAAGATCTTTGACCCAAAGGCGAGGCAACCCTTCACCGGTTACTTCATTGACCGGGCTCGAAGCCAATCCGTAGCCATGGGTATAAATCAGGTGCTTGTTCACCCAGGTATTCGCCTGCGCCGGAAGATGGTCGACGATCAACTCCCGGGCGGAGAGCATTACCTGGCGGTATTGGCTGTCGAGGGTATACCGATCCACGTCTATGTCATGGAAATCATAATAGAGCCTGATAGCCTGAATCTGCCGGTAGGTCTGCAGCAGAGGACGCTCGTCCCATATCCGGATATTCTGGATGGTTACCTTGTTCTTGTCTATGTCTTCCTGGTTCAGCTCATCGGTTGCGGGAAAGTCGACTACCTTTATCTTATTGAGATTGTAAGCCCGGCGGGTAAAATCAATATTATAAGAAATATAGGGCGCTTCCCTGGTCAGCTCATTCGGGGTGACTACGAATTTTTGAATGATCAGGGGCAGGATGCCCGTAAAAATCAAGACCACCCCAACCCACACTATTAGACTGGCGTAGATTACTCTCATCCTGGGCCTGAAGGCGCTGACAAATAAAATCACAGCCAGAACCAGCGAGAGGAGACTTGAAACCTTGAATGCCCAGACCTTGATATGAACGTCGGCATAACTGGCGCCAAAGGCCGGACCACTCACTGAGTAGACCAGGTTGTGCATGGAGAGCCTGAATCCCCAGGCCAGAAGCAACGCGATAATTCCCCCCAGAAAAATGACATGTTTAAGGGCCTCGGGAGTAATGGTGAGTTTTGGCAAAGAAATCTGTTGTCCTTCCGCCTGAATTATAGTGTTCAAAATTTTAAGCAGACCGTCTTTGAGATACCAGGCCAGGGTCAACGCGCCGGTAAACAGCAGGAAAAGCAGCAATCCGTTTTTGATGTAGAGGAACAGGGGCAGAGAAAAAATGTAATAGCCGAGATCGCGGTTGAAAATCGGATCAGCCGCTCCGAAGGGCTCCTGATACAGGTAACGCAGAACCAGGTCCCACCTGACGGCCGCCCTGGAGGCTATGACCAGGCTGAAGGCCAGAATAAAGGCCACGATAAAGGCATTGAGCGTGCGGTCGTTTATGCCCAACTGGGCCAGGGAATCGTTATTGACATCCCGTATAATTCCTGTTCCGGACCCGGGGCTCAATCGTCTGGCCACGATCAAATTAACGGTAATGAGCAGAAGCAAAAGCAGCCATGAAACAAAGGCGAAGCTGAACTTGGTGATGAGCATTGTCCAGAACACGGAAACGTAGTTTAAATTATCGAACCACAGCCAATCCGGATAAAGGGAAATCACCACCCAGATCAAGACAGCCACTAACAGCAGTAACCCTATCAGCACTATTTTTTTCATATGTTTATCTCCACTTGTTTAAACAGTTGCCAGACGGTCATGGCCTGGAACAACCAGTCTTTATTTACCTGAAAAACATGAAATTTACGCATGTGGATCATAGAGGCTAAACCATTTAAGTGCAAGTAATTTCACACGCAATGTATATGTTTAACCAATTTTTCTGGTTGTAATCAGCGGTCACTTTCAAAGTGACGGTTTTTGAGTTTCAGATCGGATCGAGATTTTTATATCGCTCCGTTTACGCTCAGTTCTTTTTTCAGCATCTTTACAAAAACCTGGGCGGCGAGAGAGTATAAACCCTTTCTCGGATAAATGACGCCCAGCTTCCGCCATTCTGACCGGTCGAACACACTCATATAATGCAGTGTGCCCTGCCTGGCCTCCTCCATCACCGAGATTCGCGGGACAATGGAAACGCCGAAATCCAACTGCACCAGCTTCTTGATAACCTCGATACTTCCAATCTCCATGGAGATATTGGGCCTGACATCCATCTCCCCCAACCGTTGATCGATAAAACTCCGTGTATTCGAGCCGGTGTCCAGTAAGATGAGCGGATAGGAGAGTAAATCCTCAAATTTAATTCCCGGTCTCTGGGCCAGTGGATGGTTTGGAGCACAAATAGCCACGTCTTCCCTGCTTGAAATAGGCTCGGCCATAAGATCCGGGTGGCTCACCGGCAGGGTTACGATACCGATGTCCGATTCATGGGCAGCCACCTGCTCTACCGAGACAGGTGAGGGCCTATTCAGGATCCGAACCTCAACGCCGGGATATTGCCGCCGAAAGATAGACAGCACCTTAGGCAGAACATAATACGAGGTGGTGTCACTGGCGCTGATAACCAGCTCACCTTCCTTTAGCTCTTTCAAGGATTCGATTCTCATCCGGCCCCGATCCAGAGCGGCAAAGGCCTCTTCCGCGTGCTCCTTCAGAATCCGGCCCGCCTGAGTCAGGCTGTTTGTCCGGCCCTCCCTCAGAAACAAGCGCTCACCCAATTCGTCTTCCAAAGCCCGGATGGACTGGCTGA
>JAZGHI010000422.1:0-2372 GCA_036480955.1 Candidatus Adiutricales bacterium | reverse complement strand
AGCAGCCGAAGCGGCGCCGCTTCGATACGGAAAGCTGGTAGACACGACCATATGCATTGGATGCAAGAGATGTATGTCCGCCTGTAAACGGTGGAATGATCTTGAGGTTGACCGCCTGCTGGAAATCACCGACCGGGAAACCGATCTTTCCCCTGAAGACTTTACCGTGGTTAATCTGCGAAGAGACGCCAAAAATCGTGCCGAACGGACCTATGTTAAATGGCAGTGCCAGCATTGCCGGAAACCGGCTTGCGCGGGCGCCTGCCCGGTGAAGGCGGTACGGAAATTACCCGAAGGACCGGTGGTGATAAATGAGGAGAAGTGTATCGGCTGTATGTACTGTTATCAATCATGTCCCTACAAGATTCCCCGGTTCAGCTTTAAAAAGCGGGTAGCCCGGAAATGCACTCTCTGCTACGACCGCATAATCTTGGCCGAACGTCTGAAACCGGCCTGCGTGGACGCTTGTCCGGTGGAAGCCATAACTTTTGATTACAAGGATACCATCATAAGAAACGCCAAAAAAAGAGTCGAGGAACTGGGAAGGTCGGCTAATCTCCTGGGCCTGGAAGAGGCGGGCGGGACCGATGTCCTGACAATCTCCTATGCCCGGGCTCAGGATCTGGACCTCGTTATCGCCCCCAAGAAGGTGGTCAACCAGAACCTGGATAAGATTCGGATCATCGCTTCGGGATTCATGGGCGCTTCCGGCCTGGTCGGCCTGCTTTATATATTGGCCGCCTGGACCAATACTGAAGAGAATACTGACCATGAACGACACGATTAGAACCAATATTGACCTGGCTGTATCAATGGTCGAAAGTTCTCCGGCCTTTTTTCTCTGGCTCAGCTTTTTAATCGCGCTCATGGGGCTGGCCGGCTACGCTCTGCTGGTGTCCATAATCCATTCGGTCGAGGTTCTGGAAATATCAGTCAACTTGATATGGACCATGATGATCTCGAATTATGTCTTTTTAGTGACATCCAGTATCGGACTCTGTCTCGTCTCCTCACTGGGACTGGTTTTCGGGATAAAACGTTTCAATATCATCGCGAAAAGAGGATATTTCCTGGCCCTGATAACCATTGTCCTCGGCTTGCTGGGCGTTCTCCTTCATCTGGGTCATCCGGAAAGGAGCCAGAACAACTTTTTATCACCAAACATAACCTCCGCCATGTGGTGGATGTCGATACTTTACCCTCCTTATATCGGGAGCCTGGCGGTGACATTCTGGCTTCTAGCCAGGGCGGATCTGGCGAAGATTTCGCGGGTATCCAATGGATTGAAGGCCAGGATCTACGAATTGCTGACCCTCAGGCAATTGGACAGATTTATTGATTTAGCCGGGGGGGAATTAAAAGCAGCCCGGCTTTTCGGGATTCTTTCCATTATTCTCGGACTTACGGCCTACTCGGTCGAGGGAACGTTATTTGCCCACACCGAAGTCCGCGCCTTCTGGTATGGCTCCGAATACTCTCTCTATTTCCTGTTTGGCGCTCTGCTCTCCGGATTCGCGTGGCTCCCGGCATTGTCCATCATTACTTATAAAGCGCGGTCTGAAAAGATCCCAGCCGAGTTGGAAGACCTTTTTCTATTCATGGCCCAAATAATGGTCCTGCTCATCAGTATTGGGCTTCTTCTTACGGTAGGCAAGCTTGGCTACGGTCTCTTTCAAGAAGCTGAGATCGATACGGTGCTGCTGCTGCTTAGCGGACCGTTCAGGATAAATTTCTGGGTCATTGAAATCGGAATTGGATACATCGCTCCATTCTTATTGCTGGTCTACGCGGTATATCGAGGGAATTTAGCCGGTGTCGCCGTCGGATCGTTAATGATTATATTCGGCCTCTTTGTATACCGCTATGATTTCGTCGTCGTCGCCCAGGTTTTTCCCGTATTAAAAGAAGGTTTACCCTCGTATCGTCCAACTATAATGGAGACCATGCTGGTAAGCGGTCTACTGGCTGCCTGCATGTTTCTATATACCCTTGGGGATAAGTTTTTACCCCTCAAAAATTCTGACGTTTCATAGATAGCTATACTCATAAAGAGAGCAAATCGATCAGGTATTGGAAGACCATCTTGAAAAAGAAGGTTCTTAGGCGTGCCGTGATGACTCTCGATTTGACTCGGCCATGAAAACAGGCCTGATCTTTGGCTACGGCCGGGGTGGTATTTCAGATATACCGGGTCCGCCTTTTAGCGAAAATATGTTGGTCTTTGAAATTTCAGTTTGACGGGGACTGATACTATGTGGTAGTAGGACTTTTATAGGAGGTTGCCATGAAGATTGTGAAATATATCACACTATGCCTGCTGGTCATAGCCGCCGCCGGATTTACAGCCTGCGATAACGGAGCGACCGAAGCGG
>JAZGHI010000421.1:0-2213 GCA_036480955.1 Candidatus Adiutricales bacterium | reverse complement strand
CCGGCAATACAGGGTTGACTTTCCCCGGCATGATGGATGAACCAGGTTGGAGTGATGGAAGGTTGATTTCGCCGAGTCCGCATCGGGGGCCCGAGGCCAGCCATCTTAGGTCATTGGCGATTTTAATCAGGCTCACGGCCAAGGTCTTTAAGGCCCCGCTGACCTCGACCGCCGCGTCCTGGGTCGCCTGTGCCTCGAAATGGTTACTGGTTTCCCTGAATTGGCAGTCTAATTCTCTGGAGAGAAGAGCGATGGTCTTTGAGGCGAATTCCGGATGAGTATTAAGCCCCGTACCCACCGCTGTCCCGCCCAAGGCCAGTTCGGATAACGATTCCTGGGCCCTGGTTACACGCTGGATTCCCAGTTCTATCTGCCGGGCATATCCTCCAAATTCCTGCCCGAGGCTGATCGGCACAGCGTCCTGCAAGTGGGTGCGTCCGATCTTTTTTACGTCCGAAAATTCTGCCGCCTTCCGGCTTAGATCCTGGTGTAATTGGGCTAGTGAAGGCAGGAGCCGGTCTTTTATCAGCGTTGAAGCCGCGGCGTGGATCACGGTGGGGAATACATCGTTAGTGGATTGGCCCAAATTAACGTGGTCATTGGGATGGACGGGAACCCTGAATCCCTTTTCGCCGGTTAGTATCTCATTGGCCCGTCCGGCAATAACTTCATTGGCGTTCATATTGGTGGATGTGCCGGAACCCGTCTGGAAAATATCCACCACGAATTGATCGTCCAGGCCGCCGTCGGCTACCTCTTGCGCGGCGGTGATAATGGGTTCAGCCAATTCTTCTTCCAGCAGACCCAAATCCCGGTTTATGATGGCCGCGTTCTTTTTCAACAGCCCCAGCACCCATATGAACCTTCGGGGGAATCTCAGTCCGCTTATAGGGAAATTATCCACGGCCCGTTGCGTTTGAGCCCCGTAGTAGGCTTCAACCGGAACAAGCACGGTTCCCAGGGAATCTTTTTCTTGCCGGTGCTTCATGTCTTGTCCTCGCCTGCGGTTTTTTGGATTTCCTGTTTGATAATGTTTATTGATTTTGTGACCGGGATCTCTTTGGGGCAGACACGCGTACATTCAAAATAATTTTTACACGGCCAGACAGCGTCAGGGAGGTCCATCTGCTTCAGCCTGGAATCTCCCTCGCCGTCCCGGGTATCAAAAATACGCCTGAAAGCCTGGACTATGGTTGCCGGACCTAAATATTCCGGATTTTCCTCGGTAACCGGACAGGCGGCCGTGCAACTGGCGCATAGAATACACCGGATGACCTCATCGATTTTCTTACGGTCACTCTGACTCTGAATCCGTTCCTTCTCCGGAGCGGCAAAACGCGGTATCAGATAGGGACGGATGGATTCAACAAGCGAGAAAAACTGATTCATATCCACTATAAGGTCCCTCAGCACTTTGAAGTTTGGGAGTGGTTCGACGAGGACTGCCTGGCCCTCATAATCCTTGACCAGTTTTTGACAGGCCAGACCGCAGCGGCCGTTGATCTTCATGGAGCAGGACCCGCAAACACCGTGGGCGCATGACATCCGGTAACTCAAGCTTCCGTCAAGATTCCACTTAATGAGGTTAAGGCAGTCCAGAATACGCATTTCCGGTTCCACGGGCAATTCGTATTCCTGATACCAGGGTTCCAGGTCCTCCCCCGGGTCGAAACGATATATCCTGAAATTCATTTCCATAAACTAGTACTTTCTGGGCTTTGGTGTAAAACGGGTTATGGTAACCGGCCGAAAAGAAAATTCAGGGCCATCAACCGTCTTCCTGACCAGGGTGTGTTTCAGCCAATTCTCGTCATCCCGATCCGGAAAGTCTTCGCGAAAATGGGCTCCCCGGCTTTCGGTCCGCTCAAAAGCGGACACTAAAATCACTTCCGCCAGAGACAGGAGCGAACCGAACTCCAGAGTCTCGGTCAGGTCTGTGTTGAACCGGTCATTAACGTCGTCAACTATCACCTGATCGTACCGGTTTTTCAGATTTTCGATTTTCTCCAAAGCCGTTTGAAGGCCGCTTTCTGTCCTGAAGACCGAGCAGTGTCTGGTCATGGTCTCCTGTAGAGAAGCCCTGAGGTCACTCACCCTTTCGCCTTCGGCTCTGTTTTTTATAGAATCAATCCGATCCATGGTCACGTGCCCCGCGTCTTCCGGCAGTTGGCTGAGACTGCTTTCTTTGATCTCATCGGCCATGGTTAATCCGG
>JAZGHI010000420.1:0-2590 GCA_036480955.1 Candidatus Adiutricales bacterium | reverse complement strand
CAGCACGCTCTCGCTGAAAATGGGGAATTGCGCCGGAGTGTGGACAAGGCGCTTAAGCAAGAGGGGTTGACCTTAAACAGTAGGCCAGAGGTCAAGCACTTGCTCACGGTTCTGGCCGAGGACGTGGGTCTGGACACCATCAAGGAAAACGTACAGCAGCCTTTCGAGGATTTGAAGCTGGCGGCTCATTACGGCTGTCACGCCCTGCGGCCAGCCAAGATAACCGGCTTCGACGATCCATACGCCCCGACTATATTCGAGGGCTTGATCGAGGCCGTCGGCGCCAAGAGTGTGGACTGGCCGCGGAGATTGGAGTGCTGCGGCCATCCGGTCCAGGGTAAAAACGATGAGCTTTCTATTGACCTGCTGAAAAAAAAGAGCGGGGACGCTAAAAAAGCCGGGGCCGATTTCCTATGCACCGCCTGTACCTATTGCCAGATGCAGTTCGACACGGTTCAAAGTGAGGTTCTGGCCGAAGGCGGGGCCGGGGATGGACTGGCGGCGATATTATACCCGCAGTTGCTGGGAATCAGCCTGGGGCTCTCCAGTGAGGCCCTGGGAATAGATAAAAATAAGCTGGATATAAGCCGGGTGGAGGATTTCCTGGCCCAGCCCGAACCTCCCGAGGAGGAGGAAGGGCCGTCACCGGAAGAAGAGGAAGACGAAACAGAAACAAAAGACCAACCTTCCGAGGTTGAAAAGACAGAAGAGTAGCAGAGGCATTTATGTCTGACCAAAAAACAGGTGCGGTAATGGTCGTTGGTGGGGGTATCACCGGAATGCAGGCCGCTTTGGACCTGGCCGATTCCGGATTCTTCGTATACCTCGTGGAAAAGTCATCATCCATTGGCGGCCGGATGGCCCAATTGGACAAGACCTTTCCGACTAACGACTGTGCGATGTGAATTATCTCACCTAAACTGGTCGAGGTCGACCGGCACATTAATATTGAGCTTCTCATCCTTACCGAGGTGAAATCCATCTCCGGAGAGGCCGGGAATTTTAAAATCGGCGTAACCCAGTACCCGCGTTACATCGATACGGACAAATGTGTAGCCTGCGGTATATGCGCTGAAAAATGCCCGAAGAGACTTCCCGACGATTTCAACCTGGGCCTCGATAAAAAGAAGGCCGCGTTCATCAAATATTCACAGGCTGTCCCGCTCAAGTACGCCATTGACGAAAAGGAATGTATTTACTTTACAAAGGGAAGGTGCCGGGCCTGCGAAAAATTCTGCCCCAGTGACGCCATCAACTTCGAGGAGAAATCGAAAGACACTACCCTCGAAGTCGGCACGATTATTCTCGCCGCGGGATTCGATCCTTATGATCCGGCCGTGCTGGATACATACGGGTACACCAGGCATCCTAACATTTTAACCGCTTTGGCGTTCGAGCGGATACTCTCCGCCTCCGGCCCCTATCAGGGGCATGTGGTTCGTCCATCTGACGACAAGGCGCCGGAAAAAATCGCCTGGCTGCAATGCGTGGGTTCCCGGGACGAACACGACGGGGCTAAAAGCTACTGTTCGTCGGTCTGCTGCACTTATGCCGTTAAAGAAGCAATAATGGCCAAGGAACACCTCCCCGGCCTGGACGCGGCTATTTTCTATATGGACATCCGGACACACGGCAAGGACTTTGAGAGATATTACAACCGGGCCAGGGACAAGTCCGGAGTTCGGTTCATAAAATCAAGGATCGCCTCTTTGCGTCCCATCGAAGATTCGGAAAGGCTGGCTCTTGGTTACACGGACGAGAGCGGAAAGCGGTTTGAAGAAGAATTCGACCTAGTGGTCCTGTCAGTGGGCATGTGTGTTTCTCCGGAAGCGGAAGAAACGGCCCGTCTCATTGGAATGGATCTGGACCCGGACGGGTTTCCGGTGGGGAACAGTTTTAATCCAGTAGAAACTTCCAAACCAGGAGTTCTGGTCTGCGGGGCGCTTGAGTCCCCCAAAGACATTCCCTCATCGGTCATGGACGCCAGCGCGGCGGCCGGTGTGGCTGGAAGCTTTTTGAACAAATCCCGGGGAACTTTACAGCGCACTAGAACCATGCCGGAACAGAGGGACGTGTCTAATGACCCGCCTCGGATTGGAGTCTTCGTTTGCCATTGCGGCACCAACATCGCCGGCGTGGTGGACGTGAAAGACGTGGCCGAGTTCGCTCGAGGCCTGCCTCACGTGGTCCACGTGGAGGATAACCTCTTCACCTGCTCCCCGGATTCAGTGGAGCATATGGCCCAGGTGATCGAGGAGCAGGATTTAAACCGGGTCGTTGTCGCGTCGTGCACACCCCGAATGTACGAGCCCCTCTTCCAGGATACTCTGGCCGACGCCGGTCTGAATAAGTACCTGTTCGAAATGGCCAATATCAGGAACCACTGCTCATGGGTGCATTCCGACTTTCCCGAGGAAGCCACCGCAAAATCCAAGGACCTGGTACGGTCCGCCGCGGCCAAGGTCGCCCTTTTAAGGCCGCTGGCCGAAGAGGACCTGGAAATCAATCATGAGGCGCTTGTGGTGGGCGGTGGACTGGCCGGTCTCACGGCGGCCAGGAACCTGGCCCAGCAAGGTTTTCGGACCCACCT
>JAZGHI010000419.1:0-6427 GCA_036480955.1 Candidatus Adiutricales bacterium | reverse complement strand
GGAGCGTCCGGGACCGGAATACAGGAGTTTACCACGCTTGTCCACCAAGCCGGATCAGGCATTTCTCAGGCCATTGGAACGGGTAGCCGCGACTTGTCCGACGAGATCGGCGGCCTGTCTACTTTATCGGCTTTATCCGCCCTCGAATCAGATCCGGAAACCAAGGTCATCGGGATAATGACCAAGCCGCCCGGATCGGCGGCTCTGCGCAACCTCGGTGCCAGGATCAGCGTCTGCCCCAAACCGGTCGTGACCTGCTTCCTCGGGGTCGAGGAAGACCTTCATGAGACCATTAACCAGGCCTATCACGCTCGCACCCTTGAAGAAGCCGCATTTTTGGCCGTTCAAGTCGTCGCCGGTAATTCCAGGCCCTCCTTTAAACCCGCCTTAACCGAACTTAAGGAGATCATCCGACAGGAAAAAGCCCGCCTGAAACCGGAACAGAAGTACATTCGCGGGCTTTTTGCGGGCGGGACCTTCTGCTACCAGGCTCAGCAGGTTCTACGGGAATCAGGGGTTAAAGCCTTTTCGAACGCCCCGATCCAGGGGAACCAGACCCTGTCCGACTCCTTTCAAAGCGTGGCTCACACCCTGGTGGACATGGGCGCCGATGACTTTACGGCGGGTCGGCCCCATCCCATGATGGACAGCCGGTTTCGATATGAAAGAATCCTTGATGAGGCCCGGGATACACAAGTCGCGGTCCTCCTGCTTGATTTTATTCTGGGTTTTAATTCATCCCTTGACCCGGCCGGCGAGCTGGTCCCCGCGATTGCCCAAGCCAAGGAACAGGCTCGAGAAAAAGGTGGCTTCCTCAGCATCGCGGCCTCGGTGTGCGGCACGGAGGAGGACCCCCAGGGACTAAAACGGCAAAGTAAACTGCTGGCGGAAGCCGGAGTGAAGGTTTTTCCGAGCAGTGCCCAAGCGGCCCGGTTTTGCACGCAATTGGCAATTGACCTTGGCGAGGGAGAAAATGGCTGACAAATTTAACGAGCTGCTGGATCAAGGCCCGATCGCGATTAATATCGGGGTGTCTGATTTCGCCGAAAGCCTGGTGACTCAGGGAGTGGAAGTAATACAGGTCAACTGGAGCCCACCGGCCGACGGGGACCAGGAAATGATAGATCTGCTCGACCGGTTATTGTGAAAGGCCTGCCGGTTTTATTTCTGGGATTCCTTTTTCCAATTAGCGTTCGCCTTGGGCATTGAATATCTTCGTCCCGCTTTTTCCCTTTAGCGCGTCTTCGGCCTGATCAATATGGGCAATGATGGCCTTTTCACCACCGCATTCCACGAAACGGATCGCTGCTTCCACCTTGGGACCGATAGACCCGTCAGGGAATATTTTCCGGTTGGCAATTTCTTTCAAGGAAGCTGCGTCAATCTGCTCGATTGGCTTTTCCTGAGGTGTGCCGTAGTCAAGGTACACCGACGGGACATCCGTAAGAATCAGAAAGATCTGAGCGCCAATCGCCGTGGCCAGGCGTTGGGAGGCCATGTCCTTGTCAATCACGGCTTCCACTCCGACCAAATTTTTTCTCTCATCCGGCATTACCGGAACACCACCGCCGCCACAAGCGATGACCACGATTCCTGACCTGAGGAGAGCTTCGATGGTCCTAATGTTGATGATACCAGCGGGACTTGGCGAGAAGACCAGGCGGCGGCGGCCTTTCTCCGGATCTTTCAGGTAGGGTGTCGTTCTGTCCCGGGTGTCGACCGGCTCGTTAGGGGCATACCACCGGCCGATCGGTTTGGAAGGGATCTTCAGGCCTGGGTCATCAGGATCGATCAAGGTTTGAGTCACTATCGCTGACACTTCGGTATCCTTGTCCAAAAGACGGAGTTCATTTGAGAGGGCCTGCTGGAGCAGATAGCCCAACTGGCCCTGAGTCGCGGCGCCGCAAACATCCAAGGTCATAGGGGGTACAGCTTCATGGGCCAGTTCGTTCTGGAGCAGGATATTGCCCACCTGCGGGCCGTTGCCGTGAGTAATGACCACCTGGTACCAAGAAGCGATTATGGGCGCTAATTGACGACTGGCCTGCCGAATATTCGCACGCATTTCTTCGACGGTGCCGCGTTGTCCGTGCTTGAGGATGGCGTTACCGCCCAGAGCGATCAATATTCGCTTTAAGTAATTGACTTCCACGACCCATTACCCGTTCTCGGAAAACTGTAAAGAGAGAGGAGACTTCTGGATCTCCCCCATGCCGTTAACCATCAAAAAAGCACCTGATATGGTGGTGATAAGCGGGATGTTCTGTTCTAGAGCGGCCCGGCGGATCATCTGGTCGTCCAGCTTGGACTGCCGACCGCCGGAGATATTTATTACCATACAGATGCCCCCGTTTTTTATGAGGTCAAAAACGTTAGGCCGCCTCTCTGAAACTTTGTGGACTGAAGTCACATTTATCCCGCGCCTGGTCAGGAATTTGGCGGTGCCTTGAGTGCTGAGAATGGAAAAACCAAGTCCCAACAGCTTCCAGGCCACCTGAAGGATTGATTCTTTTTCTGTATCTCTGGCGCTCAGGAAAACATTCCCCTCCGTTGGCATCTCTGGATTCACTGCTACTTGAGATTTATAGTAGGCCTTGCCGATGGAATCATCGCATCCCAAGACCTGTCCGGTGGAGCTGGATTGCGGGGACAGAATCGGATCAAGCCCGGGGAAACGATGAAACGGGAAAACCGATTCTTTGACTAAATACTTGCGGGCCTGGGCGAAAATTTCGGGCCTGACGTCGGTCACTTTTCCTCCCAAGAGCAACCGGGCGGTCAGGCCGTGTATGTCCCCCGAAAGAGATTTCTCAGCCAGGGCGATATTCTGGCTCGGATAAGGCCAAACACCGGTCACGTAACAATGACGGCCGGCTATGGCCAGATCTAACTTAAGGTGTCCCACCATATGGGAGTGACTGGCGATGAGTCGAAGTGAGTCTTCGGCAAAGGCTTTGGGTAGTTCTCCGATTGACAAGGCGGTGTTGATCGAGGCGCAGTCCGCACCGTGGATGCCGTATTCTTCTATGTTTTCTAAAAACTCCAGTATGAGAACGTCCTGGCCGTCAGCCACGGCCAGCACCTGGGCACCGACCAGACCGTCGGTGAATTTCTCAATAAATAACGGGTAATCCTCAGAAATATGTTGACCGTGGTCTCCAAAAAAGTCGCGGAGTTCGTCTGGCTCGTACAAGGTATCGCCCTTGGGATTTATCACTCGGTCAGTCAGCCTGACCAGGATGGGATAGCCCAACTTTTGGGCTTGCTCAGAGGCTGAAACCAAATCCTGTGACAAAGCATGGCTTATCAGGGGAACCCCGATCGCCTTAAGCGTCTTCCACAAGAGGGCCGTGTTTTGCAGGCTCTCGCGTGAAGACAATGGTGTACCCAAAACCTCTATACCGCGCTCGGTTAAAAGTTGTTCCAAGCCGGCGGGCAAATCAGGGCAAAATTGATGAGTAACCCCTGTCACCGGCCATTTGTCCAAGACCGCCTCGATTACTTCCAACGTTGGAGACTCAAGAAAAATGTCGTCCATAACCGCAAATTCAAGGCTGACGGCGTCAGGGTTGTCGTTGATGAGGATGGTTTTCAGGCCCAATTCATTCCAGGCCTGGGCTGTTTGGACCAGTGATGAATCCAACTCCGCTCCCCAGCCGATCCGATACGGCCCGGGACCCATGATAAGCAGGGTTTGAAGGTCGGTCTGTTCGGCTTTACGGGGAGGCCTTTGGGGCCGGGAGATCTGCTTGGATAGTAAATCGGTCTTGTTTGCCTCTGCGCTGGCCTCACTAATAATTTGCCCAGACTTTTCAACCTGCTTAACCTCGGTCTGCTCACCCATGGCTTGAACAATACAGTCAATTGTGTTGACCAGGGAAAATGGATCGTGTTCGCGATCCTGAACACCATTGGGAGCAGCTTTTTTTTGGCTCGGAGTTTCAGCAGCCTTGACTACCTCCAGCACCTTGGACAGGCACTGCCTTGGATCTTCTCCCATCAAAAGCCTGGCGCCGGTTGCGGACATGCTTGGATTCATTACGCCGAGACTAGGCCACTGGTCTGGAAAGACAGGAAGACGAGCGGTGCAAGTCGAGCTATCATTCTTATGGTCAGCCATGTACTCATCAATAGACAGGCCCAAAGCCAAAGCCGCGGATATCCGGCCCAGGGGTAGGCGCCTGGGAACAGCCAGCATGGATGAGAATCGATTAATTCCCTGAGTGATCCGAAGAACTATCAACTCGTTCTTCTCTTTGGAAAATGCGAATCGGATCTGGAAGCTGCCAGAAATCCTCATTTCAGCAGACAGGTCGCGGGCCCATTCCAAAGCCCTGGCCAGGACTTCACCCTTAAATGAGGGTGCCGGGCTCACCACGAGGCTATTACCCATATGGACGCCAACCCGGCCGTTCAAAGACTCCAAAGTCCCATAAAAAGGCAGGCCATCGGAATTATGGACGTCGTGGACACATTCCAGGGCTATCTGCGTCCAGTCCAGAGGTAAATTTTCCAGGACGACCTCACGGACCGGACTTAAGTTTAGAACCAGTCCGGCCATCTGTCTGACTTCCTCGAGGTTGAAAAGCAGATAGCCCCCCATGCCTTCCAGGGCAAAAGCAGGCCTCATTACTAAAGGGAAACCCAAAGATTCGCTTAATTGAACACATTCCTCATGGGTGCGGGCCACGATTGCTTTGGTGACGGGTAAACTCAGGTCACCTAAAATATTCTTTAAAACCTCCTCGTCCAGAGACCTTTTCAAATTTCTGATCGAGGTCCCAAGAACCTTAACCTCCAATCGGTCCAGAACCCCATCCCGCTCAAGAAAAATCAGGAGATGCTGGGCCAGGTACCCGCCAAAGGTGTGCATCACGGCCTCAGGTCTTTCCAGGTCTAAGACTTTTTTTAAAACCTCGATGTTCATTGGCTCGATGTATACCCGGCATCCCAGGGCCTTGCTGCTGGCCAACGTGGCGGGATTACTGTCAATCCAGACGACCTCATGGCTTTGTTCCATGAGATAATCAAGGCCCTGGACGGCGAATCGATCCAGTTCGCCGGTCTTGCCGATCCGGTCAGGTCCAGACCCCAGGGCTAAAATCTTCATTCTTGGCCTTCAATAAATCTTTGATTAAGAAATTGATTTACTATTATAAAAAGCAAACCCCCCAGCACTGTTTAGGCTCTTCTGGCGTTTGACAGGTCCGAGGGTGTCTGAGAGCCCCCCGAGACGAAACGGCCTTAATTTTTCAAAAAGGGGACACTCGCCGAATGGTGAGTTTAAACCATTCTAGGTGGGATTTCAAGTTCTAATGGGTCTTGGCGTGATACTTCACATCACAACCAGGACGACACGACCAACCAAAGTCTGATTCAGAACCAACTTAATAGTAGATGAAAAACAGATAGCTATACGCTATCCTAGAAAAATGAGAAGAAGGCCGGCCGCAATACCTTGGGGTAGGCGCTTATGAACGAGAACCGCACCATACGTGCATGAACGTAATTAATCCCGCATCAGATATTCATTCGTACGCAAACTATTTCTGAATGTGTCCTCTCCTTAGATAATCCATAATCCAGGCCTATTAACGTTTATAAGCCTGAACCATCAATCAACGCAGAACTGCCCCCGATGGCTCGATCTCCCTTATCAAAACCTCCAGCCCTTTAAATGCCTTTTCCAGTTTCATACCATATAGCTCACGAACGATAGCTGCTGACCTAATGGTTAAAAGTCCTTAAAAAGGTGAGTACCATTTATTTATACTAACCTCGTAATTCCGCCTATTGCTTACCGTGAGCTTACCGATAAAATAAAAGGACTTAAGCGATTTAGCCTAAGTCCTTGAAATTACTGGAGCCGGCTCGGGGTGAACGACCCAGTCCTCCTGATGGCCGCTCCTGATGCCACGGAAGAAGATATCGCCTTAATCACGGGATCCTTTGGTCTAGATCAGCATCTGCTGGTGTAGTACGTGTACTATCTCAAAGAACTCTTTCGTGGTAATTTCGGCTATTCATTTTTGTGGAATCGTCCCGTTCTCGGCCTGTTGATCGACAGAATGCAGGCGACTCTCCTACTGATCTTCACCGGGTTCATTGTCGGATTTACCACACACTTCCCTGGAGACCCTTGGTCTGCATTCCTAATCCTGGTGCCGCAGGTTCGAGTCCTGCCGGGGGCACCAGTTATTGCCGGTGGCTGGCTGAACATGGCCGGCTTTTTTTGTGCCCGAGGCAAATAAAATGCTTACAGGTTAAGGCACCCTTTAAATTACTAATTTCTGGTGTGAGTTAGCATATAAGGCGATAAATTCCATGATTCAATTACGGCCATGGAAGATTGGGCGTCTATGAGTTTTAATATCTCACATTTCAGTATCCATAGTAGGGGCCTGGCCGGTGGGATTGTGGCAGCTTT
>JAZGHI010000418.1:0-7448 GCA_036480955.1 Candidatus Adiutricales bacterium | reverse complement strand
AATTTCCGTGTTTATGATAGCCGGGCAAACACCTTGACCGGTGTCAGTCTGTACCGGATCAATAAGAAATTCAGTCTGCGTGAACGGATAGAAGCCACAGAAGCCAGATGGGTAAATGACCGTTGGGTGTTTTATGACGGAGTAGTGAAGACCTATCACCAGAACGGGCAACTTGAGGTAAAAAGTTTCGACAAGGCCGTTTTTGACCTGCCGGAAATGCCTCAGGATTTTATGAAATCTACCCGGTCCGCGGAGGAAATGGACTTCAGAAGCCTATATCAGTATGCCAATCAGATTGAGGCCGAAGGGCACAATCCAGTGCGGTATCGGGTTGATCTTCACCTGAAGATAGCCTTTCCGTTGATATGCCTGGTTATGGCCATGATCGGACTGCCTCTCGCCTTCTGGAGCGAAAAAGGAGTGGGCATCGCCCTCAGTATAGCCATTGGAGTTGGAATTTCCTTTGTTTATATTGTCTTTCTCGGGCTATCCCGTTCTCTGGGCTACACCGGCCTCCTTACCCCCATTATTGCGGCCTGGTTGCCCAACCTGTTTTTTCTCCCTCTGGGATTTATGCTCTTCTACCTTGTTAGACGCTAACGGTCATATTCTTTTCCAGACGGTATGGTGTGCTGGCTATAAACATCTCATGTAAGGTTAAAGTTTTGCTTTAGGTTCTATATGCCTGGCATATTTTACAAAGGGTTAAATTTCTGGCAATTGCACCGGATTAATAGGATTATGGGCCCAAGAATTGGTGATTTCTAGAACTTGCCGTAAGAGTCCCAGCGATATGGTTTTCATAGAGGTGTTTTGACTTTATCGTGGCAAAGCGCGGCTTGACTTGCCCCGAACCATCTGATAGCTTTTAGCGAAATTATTAAGTAGTTTGAGAAAGTTACCGAAAAACTGTTATAATGCTTCGAACACTTACAGATTTGGACCGATTCTTGTTTTATGCTGTCAATCGGGACACAAAGAATATTATCTTCGACTTTGTGATGCCCATTCTTTCATGGCGGTACCTCTGGATTCCATTTCTCGTCATTATTTTTTTATTCATCATTAGAGGTTCAGCTCGTACCAGATGGGGATTGTTTATTCTTTTACTGGTGTTTGCGGCCGGGGATTCTTTTAACAGCCGTGTCTTGAAATCGGTGTTTGACCGGTCCCGGCCTTACACCGTTTTAGGGCAAGTACATGTATACTCAAGCCACTGGCAGTTGACACCCGCCACACCGCCCAAATCACCCGAGATTACCAGATCCTTTCCATCTTCACACGCGGTGAACGCCGCGGGCGCGGCTCTGGTTTTGGCTTACTTCTTTACACACCTCTGGCCCTTGGCCGCCTCTCTGGCCGTTCTGATCTGTTACTCTAGAATTTACGTAGGCGCCCACTATCCTCTGGATATTTTAGCCGGCGCCATAGTAGGTTTGCTGCTGGCGTTGCTGGTCCTGCTGATCCAGGACAGGTTGGTCAAGAAATTACACGGCCGTTACTTTTGGGTTGCCAAAATATCTAATCCCTGACCTGATGAAATCCATGAAGTTCCCGATTTACACTTTGATTTACGGCATCGCCATTATTCTGGCCTTGCCTTATTATGCCATACGAGGCTTTAAGACCGGGAAATACCTGGAAGGCGTTTCCGAGAGGTTTGGTTTCAAGTCATTCACACTAGGCCAGAAAACCGGGCTCCGGATTTGGATTCACGCCTTAAGTTTGGGGGAGACACTCACTGCGTTGACCCTGGTAAAAAGGCTGGTTCTTAGCGGGTATGAAGTCTGTTTGTCATCTACAACCAGAAGCGGAATCCAAGCAGCCAGAGAAAAAATTCCCTCTGGAGTAAAAATCGTCCCGTTTCCTCTGGACATACCCTTCTCGGTCAGAAAAATAGCTGAATCGATAGAGCCCGACCTGTTTGTGCTGGTGGAAACGGATATCTGGCCGAATTTGTTAGCCTTCTTTAATAAAAAACGCGTTCCGGCCATACTTGTCAACGTTAAGGTCTCGGCCAGGTCTTACATCCGGTTTATGATAGTTAAGTGGTGGTGGAAGCGGGCGTTAAATTTTTTTTCAATCATTGCTACACAGACTGAAAATGACAGGCAGAGGATGTTGTCTCTGGGGGCGGATCCGGACCGGGTATTTTTAACCGGAAATATAAAATTTGACAGTCCACGGCCGATAACTGGACCGGTAATGCGGCAAACACTGCTGGCGGAAACGGGTCTCCCTCCAGGAACATGGCTTGTGGGTGGCAGCACGCACGAGGGCGAGGATGAGATTCTACTCGATCTTCTGGTCAGACTCCACCCTGAATTTTCGGACCTGCGGCTGCTTCTGGCCCCGAGGAACCGGATTAGATTCGAACGTGTCTGGAATCAAATCAAGCAGAGCGGTCTGAATGCCGCTCGCCGTACGGGGTCGCCTCCGGACCTGAACACACGGGTTTTCTTGCTCGATACTCAAGGTGAATTGGCCCGGTTTTATGAGATCGCGGACGTCGTTTTTATAGGTAAAAGTCTGGAAGGTCCCGGCGAAGGAGGGGGCCATAACCCGATAGAAGCGGCTATCAGGGGAAAACCGCTGATTTTTGGTCCCAGAATGTATAATTTTAAGGAGATATCTGAATTATTGCTCTCAGCCGGAGGAGCGATTCAGGTCGCTGATAAAGGGGAACTCGTCGGCCTGGTAAAGGATATATTATCCGATTCCGAGAAGCGCCGGGCAATGGGACTTGCGGCCAGGAGTGTGGTTGAGAACCATCAGGGTGCCCTGGATAGTGTAATGGCCATGATCGTTACGACCTTAGAAAATAAAAATCAGGAAACTCCATGAACTTTTCAGCCGGACTGTATTCGGATCATCCAGGATGGTTGAGGCGGCAGTTAACCATCCCTTACCGGGCGGCGGTTAGCAGACGTCTTCGTTCTTATCGGGACGGACGTCTGGTCTCAAAGTCTTTACCTGCTCGGGTGATAAGCGTGGGCAACCTGACCGTGGGTGGCACGGGTAAAACACCGGCCGTCATTTTTCTGGCAAAGAATCTCGCTGCCAGGGGGTTAAGAACCGCTGTCCTCAGTCGGGGGTATGGTGGCCGAGGGACTGATTCAATCAGCCTTGTTTCCGATGGAGAACAAGTATTTCTCAAACCTCGCCAGGTAGGAGACGAGGCCTATCTCATGGCCAAATCTCTGCCCGGTGTAGTTGTTTTATCGGGCAAGGACCGTTTGGTTCTAGGGGTTTTCGCCGTTGATCGTTTTAATAGCGAGGTGTTGATACTGGACGATGGATTCCAGCATCTGAGGATCAAAAGAGACTTGAACCTTCTGCTCCTCGATGCGGTTCAACCTTGGGGAAACGGATGGCTGCTTCCAGCCGGCCCTTTGAGAGAACCGAAAGAGGAAGCGGCCCGGGCCACCGCTTTTCTTATCACCCACGTTGATGAATCGCCAAGGTCGCTGATCGAAGAGTTGGAGAGAGACTTTCCGGAAAGACCGGTCTTCCTCTCCCGTCATAAGCCCACCGGCCTAAGTGCTCTGAGCGGGGGAGGGGAAAAGAATACAGATTTTTTGGCCGGACGCAGAATTATCGCCTTTTGCGGGCTGGCCAGGCCTGAAGTATTCTTAGATACGCTGACCGCTCTGGGGGCCCAGGTAGAAGAATTTGTCGCCTGGCCGGACCATTTCCAAGCGCGTTCAAAGGATCTCAAGTTCCTGGTTTCAAAAGCCTCTGGACGAAGATTGGACATGGCCGTGACCACGGCCAAAGACGGGGTCAAGCTCAACCCTCGGGATCTCCAGGGAGTTGATTTCAACCTGGACGTATGGGTTCTCAATCTGGAATTGGAAATAATGAATTCCGCGAATGACCTGGCGGACCTTGCTTTCCCGGAAAAAAAGAACGTCTAGTTTATACGGCCGGGTTTGATTCAGCTTGCTTCATTAAATGAAATAAAATATCTATAAGGAAAAACCTGGTCCGTTCATGAAGAACCATCCTGAAAAAATTATAGTGCGTTGCCCAAACTGGGTCGGTGATCTGGTCATGGCTACGCCGGCGCTGGACTGCCTGCGATCAAATTTTCCGAATACCGAGTTGGTTGGGTTGATGAGAGAATATGTCAGGAAAGTTGTCGAGGACGGTCCATGGTTCGACACAATTATTAATGGCGAAGATAAGAATCTCCGGGGATTTTGGGAACTGGTCAAGACCATCCGTCACCAGAAACCGGATGCGGCTATATTATTTCCCAACTCATTCCAGTCAGCCTTGAGTTGTTGGCTGGGAGGTGTAGCCGAGATCTACGGCTACAAAAGGGACGGCCGGTCGTTTATGTTAACAGACGGTCCGAGACTGAGTCCGGAAATCGTTCCCATGGTGGATTATTATCTTGGTCTCTGCCGAGCGATTGGTCTGGGCATGCCTGAGAAAGCAAAGCCCAGTCTCTATTTCTCAAACCAGATTAGGGCCGAAGCGGAGAGACTTTTAACCGGCTATAATATTAATCCTGATGATATGGTCATTGGCCTCAATCCAGGCGCTAAATTCGGCGCATCCAAATGCTGGCCAGCGGAGTATTTCGCCCGGCTGGCTGAATTATTTGAGGAAGAATGGGGAGCCAGGGTTCTTCTATTCTCAGGCCCTGGGGAGGAAGAAATCGCTGCGGTCATAACCAAGGCTAGCCGGGCCAACATCGCGGTTCTGGGTTCCGACAGGCTGGATTTAGCGCTCTTAAAACCATTGGTAAAAAGGTGCGCCCTTCTAGTCACAAATGATACCGGCCCGAGGCATTACGCGGTGGCTTATGATGTTCCCGTGGCCGTCATATTCGGATCGACCGATCCGGCTCTGACCGCTTCCAATCTGGAAAAAACGGCCACGCTACGCCGGGACATGGATTGCTCGCCCTGCCACAAAAGAATATGTCCGTATGATCATGAGTGCATGTCATTGATTACTCCAGAAGATGTCTTTATTGAAAGCGCGAAACTCCTGAAAGCCGCGGGAGATCAATCATAATGCTCCTGGAATGTAATAGATCTGCATTATAGCAGAGGGGAAATTGTGGGGACGACTCCTAAAAGTGCTGTTTTTCTTGATAGGGACGGCACCATAAACAGGGAGACCGGTTACGTTGATCATCCGGACCGATTTGAATTACTGCCCAAAGTCGGCCCGGCCGTTTCCAGACTTAACCAGGCCGGACTCTCGGTGGTAGTCGTCAGTAATCAATCTGGAGTCGGCCGCGGACTTTTTTCTCTAGAATTGCTGAATGATGTGGACATGAAAATGAAAGAACTATTGGCCTGGGATGGGGCCAGTCTGGACGGTATTTATTACTGTCCACATCATCCGGAGGCAAAGGTCTCCGAATACCGAAAAATATGCGACTGCCGGAAACCAAACCCCGGCCTGCTTCAGAAAGCTTCCAGCGATCTTAACCTGGATCCGACCCGCTCTTTTATGGTGGGAGATAAGGTGCGGGACCTTAAGGCTGGCTGGGCTTTAGGTACGCGTTCTATCCTGGTCTTAAGCGGGTATGGAGCAAGTGAATTGAATAAAATAATGAAGAATCAGCGGGACAAGCCCGACCACGTAGCCCAGGATTTGGCCGAGGCCGCAGATTGGATCCTGGATCAAATTGATTGAGAGTATTTCGCTTTGAACATTCTGATTGTAAAATTGAGTCACATAGGCGACGTGGCCATGAGCTTGCCGTTTCTAGTGGCCCTTCGCCAAATCTATCCTCAAGATCATCTTACATGGCTAGTCGAGGAGGCCGCGGCCGAGATCGTTACCGATCACCCGCTTCTTGATCGAGTGGTTGTGTCTCGCCGGAAAGCCTGGATACGAGAGATTAAAAGAGGCCGTTTTTGGGAGGTTATTCCGGAAATTAGGAGATTTTTTAAGGAATTAAGGCAGGAACCATACGACATGGTTATCGACTTGCAGGGTCTATTTAAAAGTGGTATTTTAGCATACTTTAGCGGGGCTGAAAGACGCATTGGGTATGATCAGACCCGTGAGTTTAGTTATCGTTTTTTAAATGAACGATTAAGCCCCTATGATCCTGATCGTCGATCGGTTTTAAAATACCTTGACGTTGCGGCCTACCTGGGGGTCAAGATCGATGAGACCGGCAGGTCATATCTCCCCTGCCTGGCTGTAAACGAAGCCGCGGCACGTGAAGCGGACCTGCTTTTTACCGGAGATAAGCGCCCAAAAGTAATTATCAATCCTATCTCCACGGGCAGAAACAGGCTCTGGCCAGAATCATGCTGGAAAGAGTTAATCCATCTCATCGTTCGGGAGTATGATTTTCAAGTTGTACTTACCGGAGGACTCGAGAATCAGGACGAAAACCACCGTATCGCTCAAGGGTCTGAGCATGTCCTGAATTTGACCGGCCGAACCAGCCTGAAAGTCCTGGCCGAAATTATTCGGTCAGCAATTGTATTCATCAGTCCCGATACCGGCCCCTTGCATGTAGCTGCCATGGCTGGGATTCCGACTGTGGCCCTGTTCGGTCCGACCGCGCCCTGGCGGAACGGTCCTTTCGGTCCGGGGCATGAGGTAATTCGACTGGGGATCGAGTGCAGCCCCTGTTTCAAAAAAGTGTGCGATAACCCACGCTGTATGACGGAGATAAGTGTCGATCAGGTTTATCAGGCGGTTAAGAGACAGCTTGGATCTAGGTGAGTTGGTCCGTTTGCGAAATGTATAAGCAAATAATGTGATTATTTCCAAAGAAGGAGAATAACATGCCGATTAGTCAGGAACTATTAGAAGTTCTGGCTTGCCCAAAGTGTAAGGGTGATCTGAAATTGACTGAAAAAGAAGATGGCCTGATTTGCGAAAGCTGCCGGTTGTTATACGAGATTCGGGATGAGATTCCCATCATGCTCATTGACGAGGCAAAACCGTTAGATTTACATCGATCATAGTTACCATTTTTTGAGATAAGAACATCTTAGCCATGGGGGCTAACAGTGGCCTGTCTTATATGTGGTTGTGAAAAGTTTAATAGGGTGACAAATGTAGATGAACCTACTGTTGTAAAATGCCTGTCATGTAATTTCGTTTACACAATTCCGCTTCCCGATGAAAGTAGCGTTCGAGACCTGTACGAGAATTGGACGGATGCCGGCGACCAATTTCAACCACGAGGCGGATTGGGCCGGAGGCTGAAATATCGCCTTTTTGCCAACAGCATTAAAAAACATTTTCCAAAGCATCAATTGATAAACTTGCTGGAGATAGGCTGTGGTCAAGGCGATTTGCAGCGGGCCATAAAGCACGATGAACGAATTAAGGGGGTTGGCCTGGATTTAGATAAATCAGCCCTAAATTACGCCAGGAGTCTTGATCTCGATGTCAGGGAGGGAACCTTAGAAGAACAAAACTTCCTTTCAAAAACATATGATTGCGTAGTGGCCATC
>JAZGHI010000417.1:0-15200 GCA_036480955.1 Candidatus Adiutricales bacterium | reverse complement strand
ATTCATATTTTGAGCCGCACTTGGGCATAATAGTCACGGCGGCGAATTTCCCATCCCCTTGGTACTGGCCTTCTAGCACCACATCGATCCCCGGTTTGAACGAATCCGGCACAACCCCTTTGTAGCTGACCAGCAGGCTGTATTTCCTGTCCTCCATATCTTCTATCTTAAAGGCCAGTTCCAGGCTTTTTGGGTCCCACTTGACCGAGGCCGGGGCGACATTCCCGCCTATCCTGACTGTACTCTCGTTCTGTACTTCCGGCGGGTTGGCCAGAACCTCGCTGACGTTCAGGTAATAGGTCATGGTATCCCGCACGCCGGCGTACACCAGATAGCCGATCACTGACAGGATTACCACCGAAATAATAATCGGTTTTAATTTCTTATTTTTTTTAGCCATTTTTTTACCCTAACTCTTAGATATTATAGTCCTTACCAGAAATATATTCTTTTTTATACCATTCAGAGGCAAAGATTTTTCCTGTTTGGTCGAGAAGACCTGGTGCGCCATGGATAATATCGCGATTATCCTCCTTCACGGCTACGAGACTATTCAGACAATTCCACGGCTCGGCTTAAAAGCTCGGCCCGCTGTATCTTGTAATCCTCGGGATCAATCTCCCCGGCCTCGGCCTGATCATCCAGCTCAGCTATGGCCCGCAGGACGTCCGTCCTAGACTCGTATTGATCATTCTCCGGCTCTTCATCCGGTCTCACCTTCTTCATCTTCAGAGGTATTCCAATCCCGGCCCCGAGAATGATCACACCCAGGATAACAACACCCCACTTGACCATACTACCCTTCTCGGCGCCTTTTAAATCTACCGCTATCTGAAATCCTCTGGGGAAATCCCGGCCGGACAAGGTGTAAAATTTCTGGCCATTTGACTCCATGGGGACTTGCAGAGTGAGCTGGTTGCTCACCATCTGCAAGCCGGTGTCCGGAAAAATAATCCCGAATTGTTTCGTCTCCAGATTGAAGGCCTTCAGGAATTTATAATCTTTGCCTTTAGTGTCAATGCTATAGGAAAACTGTATCCTCTTTGTTCCGGGCTTGATGGGAGCCGTGTCAACAACATCGTTTCCGGTTGGCACGATGTCCGAGCTTCTCAAGCCCTGAAGATTCTGAAAATCGACCGCCCCTTCCGGTAAAGATATATGGAGGGTCTCTTTTTTGCCCAGAGCGGCTTCACGGTTTCCCACGTAGGTATGGGTCCCCCGGTTCTGAACCACCATCAGTTCCTTGATACGGAGTATTCCTTTGTCCACGTCCATCTCCATCAGCACATGGTGCATGGAAATGCCTATATCGGCATCTTTATCCGTGGTCTCGGCGACACTCAGATCAAGGAGGAGGTTTTTATTCCCATCGGCTTTTTGGCTGTCATCAAAAGCACCAACCCGGCTGAAGTACTCAACCCCTTCATAATTGGCCAAAATATAATACAGCCGTTTCTTGGCCATATCCTGGTCCGGAAAGGAGAAAGAGCCATCAGCCCCGGTGTTGGTCCTGGCCAGTTCCTGACCCTGGTTTCCGGCATGCAGATAAAGGAAGACCTCGAGTCCGGTTTCGCCTTTATTATCCAGGGTCCTGTTTGTGACCTTGCCTTGAATCAGGCCCGTGTATACCGACTCTTCCGCCTCGAGAGAAAACGGGACCATTAAAAAAATTATCCCGAACACGAGAGCCATGGATCCCGCAATCAATAATTTATGTAACGCGCCCCTTACCGTACGCATGTGATTATCCCTGATCAGAGTCAGCCAGCCTTTCACCGCACTTTGCGCAGAATTTATCATCCGATGACGCGGGAGACCCGCACTGCGTACAGAAAATACCGGGTTTCTTCCGAAAAGACCGGATTTCCTGTTCAAGTTCTTTATCGGTTTTTTCTACCGGTTTCTTTGCGCCGGTCTTTAATTCCTCAATCTCTTTTATGTACCCGACGGCATCATCAGTATATTGTTCTTTTAAAGCTTCATAGTCCTCATCCGAAATCTTACCCATGTTGAGGTCGAATTCCAGCTCTTTAATGGTCGTCAAGGCCCCTTCCTTCCTGCTCTCCAACTGCTGAAGCTCTTCATCGCGTCTGAAATCGGAGGTGTCGTCCGGCCGGGCGGCCCTTAGGAGAGGAGATACTATCCAGTAGCCCGCCCCCACTATCAACACTATCATCACCACATTCAGCATATTGTCCCCTAGATCTTGTACGAATCCAGTTCACTCTCAAACTGTTCCCTGTACTTCTTATCAGATTCCAAAGTCTTGGCCGGTTTCTTGACCAATTCCTCCTTCTCTCGCCTCGATCCGACCGAGGGTACAAAAACCCAGGCCAACGTCAGGATTAAAAAAATGATTACAATTTTTTTATTATTTATACGCATTCTTACTCCGCCTAGGCCGTCGCGAGTTCTTTCTTTCTCGGCCGGCGGTCGTGCAAAAGAACTATAAGGTTTCCCAGACCCATAACCACGCCGCCGATCCAGAGCCAGACTACCAGAGGATTGATCAATACCTTCAAAGTCACCTCTTCCTTATCGTAACCGGCCAGAATGACGTACAAATCTTCTTTGTAGCTGGTCCTTATGGCCACGTCGGTAGTGGGCTGATTCTGACCTTTATACAGGCTCTTTTCCGGCGTCATACGCCCTACCCTTTTGCCCTTGTAAAGGACCTCAAGCGAGGCGGCTACCGTCTGCTTGTTGGCCGTTGGAAATACGGACAAGCCCTCGTACCGTAATGTATATTGTTTGATATCAACGGTTTCCCCCTTTTTCAAGTTCACCTGTTTTTCCATGTTGAAGGCCGAACCACTCACTCCCAGAAACACCAGAACCACTCCGAAATGCACTATATAGCCACCGTAGCGCCGTTTATTCTTAGTCACCAGATTCCACAGAGCCAGGGCGTAATTTTCGGAAAGCATCCTGTGCCGGGCCCGGACACCGGAATAAAACTCGAGCGTTAACGTAATACCTACGAAAATACAAAATGTAAACGCAATCAGGGCGTATGTCGAGCGTACACCAGAGGCAAAGAGAACCACGGTCCCGATCAGGGGCAGAACGGCTGGTACCATGAGTTTTTTCAAGAACTTCCGTACCGAGGTCTTCCGCCAGGCTATTAAGGGGCAGACACCGGTCAACAGCAGAAGAGCCAGAGCTATGGGTGTAATAACCGCGTTGAAGAAAGGCGGACCCACCGTTATTTTAACCCCCCGTACCGCTTCTGAGATTACGGGAAACAATGTGCCCCACAAAACAGTGAAGGCTATGCCCACGATAAGCAGGTTGTTGTATAAAAAACTGCTCTCCCGCGAAAGGAGTGAATCAAGACTGTTTCGGCTTTTTAGCTGTGGCAGCCGGGCGATCAGCAGAATCATAGACAGGACAAACACGACCCCCAGAAAAGCCAGAAAGATATAGCCCAGGGAGGACTGGCCGAACGAGTGCACCGAGGCGATTATTCCACTTCGGGTGATAAAGGTTCCGAAAATAGTCAACAGGAAAGTGGATAATATCAAGATCATGTTCCAGACTTTGAGCATACCCCGTTTTTCCTGGATCATGACCGAGTGCAGGTAAGCGGTCCCCAGCAGCCAAGGCATGAAAGAGGCGTTCTCCACCGGGTCCCAGGCCCAATAACCGCCCCAGCCCAGTTCTACGTAAGCCCACTGAGCGCCCAGGAGGTTACCGGCGGTCAGGAAAAACCACGCGACCATGGTCCAGTTCCTGGTGGTCCTTATCCAGGCGTCACTCAACTGGCCCGTAATTAGAGCGGCCAAGGCAAAGGCGAACGGTACCGCAAATCCAACATACCCCAAAAACAGGGTCGGTGGGTGGAAGATCATGCCCGGATTCTGGAGCATGGGGTTCAGGCCCATCCCGTCGGCAGGAACCGGGCTGAGGGTCTTGAATGGATTGGTCACCAGTACCATCAAAAGGACAAAGAAGAAGGTCAGCGCCATCATTATCGACATTACATAGGGTTTGAGCACATGGTTCTTGTTCCGATTTTGATAGATAACCAGGGCCGTGAAAAACGATAGCAGCCAGGCCCAGAAAAGCAGCGAACCGTCCTGACCGGCGTAAAAACCGGTTATAGTATAGACCAGCGGCAGACTCCGGCTGGTGTACCGGGCAATGTATTCAATACTGAAATCATTGGTGATCAGACCATAAAGCAGGGCCGCCGAAGCCAGGGTCAGGAAACCGAAAACGGTCAGGCTGGCGTTAGTTGCGCTCGCCAGCATGTCCTCCCGGTTAGTTCTCGCCCCGATAAAAGCGACCAGGCTGCTGTAGGCTGAGATAAAAAAAGCTATTAATAATGAGTAATATCCAATCCCAGTCATATTTCCTCTTTAAGTTTTTTGTAGCCGGCGCCGTTCAAGACAATACTCATCCTGCCTATGGTACTAATTACTAGAATTATCATATAAATGGTCTGGATAACGCAAGTGGATAAAACGCTGGGCCGGACGTGTTACCGCATAATACAATTCATTGATGTTTTAACGGCTTTGTTTCAATCACAATGTTCGTGGATAAACTGAATGAAAATCCGTCTAATCTTGTCAGAATGACGTCGGCCGGTTTTAGAGGTCTTTTAAGCGTAATCCTTTATTTCTGCCTATCGAGGCTGTCCGGACCGGAGTTAAATTGCAGCGACTAAAAAGAAGATCGGGTAATATGCCCATCACCTTAATAAGTCAAAAAAACCGATGCCCGAACTTCTTCCCACTAGTATTTTCGTTCCCAGGTCTCGAAACCTTGTTCTTTCCGATAATATACCACAGGATGGTATTATTCAATAAAAAAGATAAAAATACGGGATAAAAATACGTCAACAATTGACCATAATTATCGACGTTTGAGCCTGGCTTTATTAAATTCTTTTCCGGCCTGAAATGTCTCTATTCTTCCCTCTTGAAAACACTCGAATGAACTCCTATGAAATTATGAATGCTCCTCTTCATTTTAACCATTTGTCCAATATCCCGCCGAAAACGGAATTTTAAAACACATATTCAGCCCATATAAAGCTTTAAAAATATATTGGCCACAACAAGAGCCAATAAAGCCGGGATGACCATAGCCCGGACCGCCCGGGTCTTACTTGATTCGAGAGCAGTCAGGCCGTAAAAGGCTCTGGTCAAGCCGAAGTACAGCCCGGCCAAGACCAGAGTGCCCTGGATGTAGGGGATCGCTTCGGGAAGAAAGGGTTTAAATGGGTAGCCGGCCGTATTCAGGAGGTCCCACCCCAGGCCCATGGGATCGGAAAGTACAGACAGTATGTAGCTGTAATTAATCATTACCATGGGTAAACTAAAGGCGATCCATACGAAAATCCCCATGGGTATAAAGATGTAGGCCAGGCTGAAAGCCAGGGACCTGAAATCCAGGGCGGTATTCGACACCTTCTTGGCCGCCTTGACGGAAAGGGCGAAAATACCGGGGAAGACGGCCAGGGTGAGGCTGAAAACCACGGCCACATAACCCGCGAAAGGAAGCCACTGCCGGCTCTCACTCACGTTGGCCGCCCGCTTGATATCTGGCCAGGGCCCGAGCATGGTCACCGTAAAGATAAGGGCCACCATCAGCATAATCAGGACATTATAAGTTTCGTCCCAGCCCCGGAGATTCCGGTCTGAACCAAACGGCCGGAGAAAAAAACCCACGTTATCTTTGGGACAACTCTTGACGCATTCGGTACACAACCCGCAGTAGTTATTTCGATCCATGCCGCCGAGATACTGGCCCCAGGGACAGGCCCAGCCGCCTTCTCCACCTGCCAGGCAGCACTTTTCAACGTGTGTCCGGCAGACTTCCGGATCCACCACCCTGAGTTCGGTACAGGCGGCCATGGAGTAGGTGCTCAAAAAGCCGCCCACCGGGCAAAGGAAGCGGCAAAAGGCCCGGCCTCGAAAAATCAGTGAGAGGATCACCGCGGCCGCCAGGATGATCAGGAACAGAATGGCCGTGGCCACGGGCCTGGTGATAAGGATGATCCCGAAAGATATCATGATTAAAAACAAGGCGTTCTGAAGCCAGATGTTGTTAAATCCTCGGGGCCAGTCTTTGTTCAAGCCCAGGTACCGGTGGCGGATACCCTTGAGAGGTTTATCGAGCACACGCACCGCGCTCAGGGTCTTTCTGGCCAGCCACTCACCAGGGGCCGGCAGCGGGCAGACAAGGCACCATATCCTTCCGCCCAGGGGCAGAAGGACCGCTTTGAGCAAGGTCCACCAAAGGATCCAGACGAAAATGATGGCAATATTCCTGTTGCCGACCGGACTGCCCCAAAGCGCGCTCAGCACGAAGAGGTAAAAAAACAGCAGGGTGGGCAGAATGACCAGGAATTGAAAACTCCTCTTCTTCACCACCCATTCGAGCAAAGGTATGGTTTTGAAAAGATCAACCCTGAACCGGTTTCCCCTGCCGGTCCTTTCACCAAGGCTAAACCATACCAGCAGGCTTAAGACCAGCCAGAGGGACAAGGTTGCGTAAAAGTGGTAGGGAGTATTGGGTCTGACTATCAATTCTCCGGTCATAAAGGGATGCAGGTTACCGCAGGTCTGTGTACAGCGAAAAGTGAACTTGCCCGCATTTTCGGCCGTAAACTCGATTCGGCGCACCTTGTCCCAATCCGTGTGCGCTTGGCCCTCGTCGTCCAGCCAGACGTATTTCAGGTAGGCCAACCCTTCCTGCTTGATAATCGCCTCGACATCGTGGCCGTCCAGCAGGAATCCGTGGGTCACGTCAAGGGACGTGGGCTTTAATATTACCGTATCACCCCGGTTGACGATAATTCGGGCCGGAGAGTAGCCGTATTTTTGGGCCTCAAACTCGATGACACGGCTGCGTGGCTCATGGGGAATCTGGCGGAGGGAAATCGGCAGAAGCAGGGCCGCGGCCAGACCCAGTGTAATGGCCAGGACGGCTTTCCTCTTTGATGGGTGAAGGAGTCGAGACATTCTTGCCGGTGGTTGGCCTGCTTTTCTGAGACGCCTGGCGGGGGATTGACCCTCAGCGGGATTATCCGGAATCCGAGGCAGTCCTATTTATAGAGTACCCCGGCCGATCCTCTCTTTGGTTTGAATTGAATGGAGACGCCGTTGTTTTCAGGGACGGCAACTTTCTGTCTGGCGGTTCTCAATTTTTCGTGCCATGTTTTTACCTGGTAGCTTCCCGCTGGTAAATTTGGAATTGCAAACCGCCCTTCCTTATCCGTTACGGCAAAATAAGGATTTTTAAGCACCAGGATGAAGGCGCTCATCTCCTGATGCACGTCGCAGCGGATTTCAACCACGCCGGGTTTGTCGAACACTTCCGTTTTGGACCGGCCTACCTCATAACTGCCCAGGTTAAATTCTTTGGCCCGGGAGAGAGAAAAGACGTTGTGGGCTACTTTGTCATTATTAGGAAACTTCACCTTCGAGCCGACGGTAAGGGGAAGTATGTGAGGGATGAAAGTAAGCTGCCTTTGATCCAAGACATATTCTGTTTCTGACACGGCTGAAGCGGAGACAGGCGCTTTGACCACATAAACCAGAATACCTTCCGCCGAACGAAGGCCCTGGGGTATTACTCTTCCGGTTATGCCGGCCGCTTGAGACGGCGCGGCTAAAGCCCATATCAGTATAAAAGCCACCCCCAGGATTATACTTGTACGTCTAAAATTATTTGCATGTCCGTGGATTACCATGATTTACTCACCATAGGAATATCATCCACCTTCCATTTTTTTTGTTCGGCCAGGGACCTGTTCACCGGCCGGTAGATAAGCCTGGCCTCGACCGCGGGCTCGTCATCCGGGTCCGGCAATTCGAATACAAACTCGATAGTTCTGGTCTTTTTGGGCCGAATACGCGTATCCATGGCGATTGACGCGGCCCGCCAGAAGGGTACGTTCAGATTGCCGTCTTTATCGGCCAGCACCTTGGCGAACACGGCCCCAGGCAGACCCGCGTAGCCGCCATCATCCGGTTTTCCCGAACCGGTCCATTCCGGCAGGCGGCCGCCCCGGACCAGCTTTAACGGCTTCTCATCAGAATCACGGGCCTCGACCAGGAGCATGACACTGCGCATGGGCTCTCCGGTGGGCACCCAGTGGCCTCCGTTGGTGTTGGAAATGTGGACCTTGATCGTCAGAAGGCCGTCCTCGACCCGGCCCTCGAGTTCCATGGCCAGGGCGTTGGCCAGTTGAGCCCTGGTGCCGCCCTCGAAATGGTGGGGCCTGATATTTTTCGGGTCCCGAAATGTGCCCCACATATTACGGGCCATGTTTTCCACCACGTAGTTTTCGTAGGGCAATAGTTTCTTGGTCCAGCTCATGTGGCACTGCTGGCAATTCTTTTCTTTATTGGGGTCCCCCTGGGGCAGGCCGTCCTGCCACGCCTTCCACTCCTGATACGTGGTTTGAATTGGGAGCATGGTATCGTCCTTCAGACCGAAACCGGACCATTCCTCATCCGTATATATCTTTTCGCGGTCCCACACTTTCCCTTCAGCCAAGGGCTCGCGATGACTGTGGCATAAAGAACAGAAACGGCCGGATTCATATATAGGGTTGTATGAAGCGGCCATGGGAGGTACGACCACGTCGTCATAAGGGCCGAAGACGAGTATGGACTGACCCGAGGCTGGTTTCTGCCTTTCCAATATGGCCGCCGCACCGCTCGGTGTAGAAGGGTCGTCGATAACCTTCCTGACCTTATGGCAGTACTCGCAGCTTATGCCGTCCCATTCCGTGCGCGATGAGGACAGGATATCTTTAAGATCAAGGGACCGCCCGGGATCGGCGGCGGCCGAGGGCGCGTGGCAGATGGCGCAGTTTCCGACACTGTCGGGATTATCCAGCCTATACCCGGGGCCTCGGCCGGGATGGCCGTAGGCGTCCGTACCGTAGTACATGTCTAGCAGTTTGGGATTCGACGTGGTGTGGGCCATCTTTGAATCAAGCCAGGTCAAGGCCAGCTTTGTATGGCAGGCATAGCAGACACGGGGTGAATTAAATTTATAATCGGATCGGTCATTCAAATAGATTGGATTTAAAAAGATATCACCGGCCAGCCCGTCCCGTTTCACGGTGGCTCTGTTATTGAAAAATCCCTCTTTACCCGCCGTGACCCGCAAGGTCCTGTTGCCCGGGGGCGCGGCCGCTTTCAGCCTGTATCTGCCGTCTTTATCGGTCAGTGTGAATTCATCCTCTCCCGGTATTCTTACCCTGGCCCCCGACTCCGGGCCATAGGGGGAGACCACCCGGCCGGTAATAATCATTTCAGCTTCGCCGGTCTTGCCTTTATTGATCGGATCCGATGCTGATTGGGCCAGGCCGGTGACGGCTAGCAGGAAGATAAGAATGCTTGCTAGGCCCACTTTCTTTTTTCTCTTTATCATGAATATCTCCAGATACATCGGAGGAGGCGCGGCCGGGAATCGTCTGAGAGTCCGGCCCGATCGAGCAGGATCTTTCCTATTTCGGGGATTGTAAAAACCGGTACTGGAATCAAGCCTTCACTATCAGTGTGCCCTGCATGTTCTCGTGGTTCTTACCGCATATTATGTTGCAGGAAAAAGTGAAGGTTCCGACTTTATCGGCGGTGAAAGACGCCGAAACAACTTTCCCGGGACGGACTCCATCCTCGATGAAGATGTCGAAATCTTTCAGGGTGAATCCGTGGATAACGTCACTGCTGGCCAATCTGATTACTACCCTGTCACCGCGGGCAACTTCGAGGACGACCTTTTGTGGGGCTTTAATTTCATCCCCAAGAGTGAGGATATCGTATGCCTTAACCCGTCCGGGCAACCAACCCAGTTTCGAGTGCGCGGTAAGTGTAAAAGTCTTCGAGGAGGCCGGATTGGTCCTTGGCCAATGTTGCTGGTCATAAGAGAACATAGCCACAGGCAGACCCGCCACCACGGCTATCAGCAGTATCAGGAAAATGATATCCCTGTTTCTATCGCGCTTCGACATATCGTTTATGGTACAGGCCATTGATTGAAAAACCGGCTAAAAAGAGAGAACCGATCAAGGCTCAGGCATTGTAGGTCTTAGTTGACCGATCTAATCAGACCCGTGGTTTTATCCACAGCCAACTGTTCTACCTTTCTGTCGTTATTGAGAACCTGGAATTTGTAATAACGGCCCGCGTCTGTCCCGCCGCCGACTTTAAGGTTTGGATTCAATCTGGCCAGGTGCCGTTCTATGATCTCGTTGGCCTGGTCCAACGTTAAGAATCTCCTCTTGCCGTAAGACAAAGACTGAGTGTTTTTCTGGGGTGTAAAACCATCGCCTCCGGCCTTGCCCCAACCAGTACCGTCCGCGCCGCAGGCCAGGGCCTCAGTGGACGCTGCGAGGTAGAATATACTGATGAAGAAAAACGCTAATAAGACTAAACCTAGCCCTTTGGAAGCAGTCTGCCGTTTGATCATGTCACACCTTCCTTTTTTAATTTTTCATAAAACCGGTCGATTGACCATGGGCCGATCTTACTTTTTGAGCAAGAAACATGCCTTTTTTTCGCAACCCGGCCCATAACTAGTTTATATCCCTTATTTATTAACAAAAACAAGACGGCCAGCATCGAGGCCCTCAAATTGAAATCCAATTATACTGACAATTTTTTTAACGGTTTCCCTTTTATAGTTAAAAAATTTAACACATGAATCCGACAGCTAAAGGCCGGACGTGGCTGAACATACTACAATGTGGCAGAATGGTCAACGCGGATCGGCGCTAATAATCAACAATTAGATAGTTTTCCGCGCTCATGATATGGAGAATGCAGGCATTGAAACAAGCCCCAGAACCTGCCCCTGCCCATGAGGATAAAAATCGTCGTGGCCGCGCTAAATCACCTGACTAGGGTATATCCTTCTCGAGTCCACTGGACGATACCGCCCAAGACGTTGTAAGCCTTTGTAAACCCAAGCTGTTTCATTATTTCCAAAGTTTTTCCGCTCCGGTTCCCCGTACGGCAATACACGAGGTAGGTCGCGTCTTTGTCCAGACCGGCCATCCCCTTCTGAAAATCTCGGGAGTAATAGTCGTAGTTTATCGCGCCCTCGAGACGGCCGCCACGAAATTCCTGTGGGGTGCGGACATCGAGAATCACAAAAGCAGGTCCAGCCTTCTTATTTTTAATCAGATCAGCCGCGACAGCAGGGGTGATGTTTTTGAATACCGGGCCTTGGGTTGCCCGGGCCATGGAATCGGGACTGGCCGCGTCGAATTTTTTGACAGCCACTATACTAAGGATTACAGCGCCAGCCAGGAGCAGAATCACAAAGGTTAAATTGATTATTTTATCTTTAGACATTGTCACCACAATTTCCTCCTCGGTGTATAGTTTCAACCCGAATTGAACAGAGCTGAAAAAATGCACCCGTTGTTTTAATTTATACCATCTCCTCAAAAAATTCATCCGCTCCAGGCACGGATCCAGATTTCAAGAGGCAGCAATACAGGAAAAACGGTGTAAGAAATTGAAAACATTATAATTACTTCAAATTTAAATATAATATAAACGGTCTAAAGCAGGGCTGCGCGCTAAAATCGAGAAAGGCCCCGGTGTGTGACTGGGGATAGTATTTAAAAATATCTCTGGAAGGGGGCTCTGGTGGAAATCCGCGCGATTGGTTCGATGGTATGGTTAGAATAGCCAGGAAAATTCCGGGCGAGACTAGGAAAAAAGTATTAGTACTCGCCTGAAATTCATACTTTTTACCTATTGATTTTTACTATGATTGATGTTCAAATCACATAATACGAGTTCGTTAATTTCAAATTACGTTTTGCGAACTTTGGTGTGGAAAGCTGGTTCAAAGCCCACACCGTGACATAAAATTTCCTCCTCGGCCCCGGTTTGGCCGGCTTGGCGGGCTAAATGGAGGAAAGACTGAGGGTAGAGTTAACATCAGCCCTCACCCCCCGAAGGCAGAACCGTCAGCGGATCTGCCTTCTTATTTTCTTCTGCTTGCCACCTGCTCTCTATATGAGCCAGTTGCGTCGTATGTAACCGGTTGAAATTGGGAGTCATCGAGGAATGGTAAAATTAATTTTACCCCAAATATTCAGGCAGAGAGGGTATATTCAAGGGATTTGAAGTTGTTTATTTGCTCTTTTCTTCCTTTTCTTCCCCTTCAGAGGCTGATTAATATATTCCTCCACCATTTTCTGGATGACTGGTCCGCAAGGGAGGTTAAGTCCAGATTGAAGGGTAAATGCTTTCTGATCTGTTTCGCCGATGACTGTGTTATTGGCTTTGAGTTGGAAGCAGGTGTTATTCGGGTAATGGACTTACTTCCGAAGCGGTTCAAGCGCTTTTAGCTGACCATCCATCCCGAGAAGATGGCGTTGATTAAGTTCACGCATCCCAGGGGATGTGGCCTGCCGGATCAAAGGCTCACTGCTTGGCCGCGGGGAGAGTCCAGCGGGTAGAGAAAGGCCCCTGATCTTCAGGTAGGAGGAAGAAATCAGGAGCCAATACTTAGAAAGTATCTGTGGGCTAAAGGCAGGATACTTTAAATGTAATCTGTTATTGTATGGCTTTCAAGTTCTCTTTCATTGGCGCGGATGCCGCCTTTGGGTTTCACGCTGTATAAATATTTCCTCCTCGGCTCCGGTTTGGCCGGCTTGGCGGGCTGAATGGAGGAAAGACAGAGGGCAGCGTTAACATCATCCCTCACCCCCTTAGGCAGAACCGTCAGCGGTTCTACCTTTTTCAATTTCCTTTGCTGGCCACCAGCCCTCCTACTTGACAAGATTTTTTTATCATATACATTTATAAAACGTAGTTAGTTATTCCAATTATTCTAATTTAGACAATCTAAAGAGAACCACCCAGAAACCATTTTGGTTTATGGCAATTTTTAAACCAACTAAGGAGAGAGAAATGCGTGTAAGAAGAAGTTTCGTTTTTATTTGTATGGCCGGGATTCTGACGCTGCTGGTTTGGACAGGCTTTTTTGGAGTCAGCGCCATTGGCAAAGAGTCCGGCCAAAAAGCAGTCTGGAATTGGACCAAGCAGAATCCCAAGCCTGAATGGTGGAATTTAAGGGACAGGGCAGACAGACCGGTACGGGGGGGGATTTTCCGTTCGGCCTCAGCCCGGTATGTCGGGCTGATGAACCCGAATCACTGGCCGGTGCGCGATTGGGGGGCCATAACGCAGATATACGATGGAATCGCCTATATTGACGCCTCGCAAAATCCCGGGGGCCTCTGGCTGGCCGAATCCCTTGAATACACGGATAGTCTTACCGCTATCATGAAACTCAGACCCGGAATTACATTTCACGATGGGACACCCTTTAATGCTGAAGCAGTTAAATTCACCATCGACTATATGAAAGACAAGAAGAACGGGGCCTGGACCAGGAACTGGGTCGCGCCCGTTAAGTCACTCGAGGTCTTGGACGAACTGACACTTAAATGGAACCTAAAAAAGTCGTGGGCCGGATTCATAGGCATGATGTCCACTACGCCGGGCTACATGATATCGAAAAAGGCCCTGGAAGGAGACATGGCCTTAAGGGAATTAAAAAAGGTTGAGAAAAAAATAAAGAAAAGTCGGGCTAAAGTTACCAAATTGGAGAAAGCGGCTAAAGGACAAACGGGTGAAAAAGCCCAGAAAACCACCAAAAAAATTGCCAAAGAGAAGAAAAAAGGTGCTGACCTGGAAAAACTGGTCGCGGAATTGAGAGTTAAGGCTAAAGGCGCCAAAGACCTGGATACGAATCCAGTCGGCGCCGGCTCGTTCATGCTGGAAGAGGGCAAGCCCGGTAATTATCTGAAACTCAAGCGGAATCCCAACTGGTGGTTTGGCGAGGCCATGGGAATGGATATGCCGTTTTTTGACGGCAAATTGATAACCGTTATTCCGGATGAAGCGGTGCGGCTGGCGAACCTGAGGGGCGGTAAAATAGACTATATGGGTCTGTCATCGACTCAATACATGGACTTGAAAGATGACCCTAATTTCTTCATAACAAACACAGAGCGAAACGCCCATGTCAGTTTAATATTTAATCAGGCCAAGGGTCCTGCCCAGGATATACGAGTACGTAAAGCCATATCCCACGCCATCGACCGGAAGGCCCTGGTAGTGGGCTTATTGTATGGGCAGGGTATAATTGCGAGCAGTGTTTTCCATACGGCGCACTGGGCTCACAATCCCAACCTTAAACCAGTAACTTACGATCCGGAAATGTCCAGGAAGCTGCTTAAGGAAGCCGGGTACGCGAAGGGATTGACCCTTGACGGTTATATAGGCACCACAAGCGGTGACGTGAGCCGAGGCGAAGCCATCAAGGCCATGCTGGCCAAGGTGGGTGTTACCTGGAAAGTGGTCTCCCTGGATCCCGCGTCCAGTTCCGACCGCAACAAGAACCTCGAATATGATTTGGCCGCCGGCGGCTGGGGATATCTCAAGGAACCGGACATGCCCCTCAGCGGGTTATATCACCCTGATGGTGGATGGCATCATGGCCGGAACAACATCCCTGGACTCCTTCCTTTGATCGAGCAGGGTAGAGCAGAATTGGTCATGAAGGAGCGGCAGAAAATCTACTGGGAAATAGAAAAACTATTGTATGAAAACTATGCTGACATTTGGCTGTATTACCCCAAATATGCTACAGCCCGGAGTAATAGAATTATGGGTTTTGAGATTGAACGCTATCGAATAGGAGGGGAGTACTATCATTTCTCCCACCGCCGCTGGTTTAAGGACGGTAAGAACAGCGCGGGCGACTAACGCACATTTTCTGGTTAACAACTCTTGTTTAACGGCCGGGTTACGCACCTAAACCCGGCCGTTTTTTTTCGACCCTCTTTAAACGGTTGTTTAGGTAACCTTCATATTGGATTTCTAGAAGTTCGATTGCTCAAACGTACCAAAGCAATGGTTGAAGCGTGGATATCCGCTTGACAGCAAGAGCTTAGGGGGATTACTATGCCCTTAAGTGGAACATTTGTCTGGTTTTCAATGAAATTGGCTAAAGCGTTTCCCGAAGGGAACCGCAAAGACAGAAGATTGTTTGCTTTGGCAAACAATTAAGAAATCACCTTTTGGCAGGGGGCAACCGGCCTTTCGGTCCGGCTCAAAGACTATACAAAGGTGAAGAGCAATATCGGAAGGCTTGAAATCTGGTAAACTCGGTCATTACCGCATAATTCAGGGTATATCTATCTG